>CAUFAM010000214.1 GCA_959022875.1 uncultured Oscillospiraceae bacterium
AAGGCCAGATCCAGCTGAGGGATCAGCAGATGGGCCAGGCGCTCGGGGGCCATGGGATCGGGGCAGGCCACCACGTCATATCCCTTGGCAACCGCCCCAGCCAGCAGGTGGATGAGCAGTTCGTGGGCCAGACCGGCACTGTCAGAGAGCTCATAGATGCGGCTGCACTGGGCGGTAGCGGTATCAAAAAGGCACATGGCTCCCTTGTGGGTGACAGCACCCAGGAAGCGCTGCTTCACCTGACCGGGGAGGACGGATTTCCGCTTGGGGATCTCCCGCAGAAGGATTCCCTTGGCCCGTTTGGCCAGCTTGTCGGACAGAGACTGGGTGAGCAGGGCGCTGCGCTGGTCTTCAAACAGCTCTGCTGATGCGCCCAGGCACCGGTAAGCCCTCTGATAGCAGCCCTGGTATCCAGACATGGCGGACATGATTTCCCCCCGCAGTTCCCACAGGGCGGCTTTGTCGTAGCAGTCCCCCACGTTGACATACCGCTCCACCGCGCCGGGGTATTTAGGTTCCACAACATGGGGGGCGGTTCCGTCCACCAAGGCGGCCTTCAATTGGGGAAGAACCACGGCATCCAGGGAGTCCGGATCGCCGGAGCAAAGGATATATTCCGCCTGAAAGCCGGCCTGTTCCATGCCTGCGGCTACCTGGCGCATGAGGGTGGATTTTCCGCAGCCGGCGCCTCCTTTCAGAATGTAGATGGCCCGGGCCTGCTCCGGGGGAATCAGATGGGAATACAGGGAATAAAAACCGGTGGGGGAGTTGGCCCCCAGGAAATATTGGATATGTGGTAAAACAGTCATAGACGACCCTCCGTATCAACGAAACTGTGCCCCAGCCTATGCGGGGAGGAAATGCTTTGTGAAACTGTGGACAAGGTGTAAAATTGGCTTTTCAAATAGAATGGAATAGTGTAAAATGTAGATTGACACTACATAGGTAGTGGGGTAGAATGGGCTGAAAATGAATGAAAACCTGCAAAATGAAAGGCTTCTGTCCGGAACTTGCAAAATAGTGGGCTTGTCATGGACGGACAGAGAATGGACAGAGGAGAGGAAACGCTATGCGTACATTCGAGACCAAGATTCAGGAGCTCAAGACCCAAGTGCTGACTGAAGTCGCCCGCCTGACCTGGGAAGACCGGCTGCAGACTGGAATTCTGGACGTGCCCGAGCGGATCATTCCTGGCCCCACGGCCAGTCTGCGCTGCTGCATTTACAAGGAGCGGGCCATCATCAACAGCCGTGTGAAGATGGCCATGGGCGGAGACAAGACCAACCCCAGTGTGGTGGAGGTTCTGCCTATCGCCTGTGACGAGTGCCCGGTGACTGAGATCACGGTCAGTGCATCCTGCCGGGGCTGTCTGGCCACCCGCTGTGTCCATGCCTGCCCCAAGGACGCCATTTCCATTGTCAATCACCGTGCCCAGATCGACCACGACAAGTGCATCACCTGCGGCAAGTGCCTTAACGCTTGCCAGTACAGCGCCATTGTCAAGACCCAGCGCCCCTGCGAAAAAGGCTGCCCGGTGAATGCAATTTCCATGGGGCCCGATAAGAAGGCCTCCATTGACATCAACAAGTGCATCTCCTGCGGCAGCTGTGTCAACCAGTGCCCCTTCGGCGCCATTCAGGATAAGTCCTGGATCACCGACGCTATCCAGATGCTCAAAGGCGGCGACCACTGGGGCTACAAGACCTACGCGGTCATCGCTCCCTCCATTGCCGGGCAGTTTGCCCCTGCCACCTACGGTCAGGTGGTGGCCGGACTGAAGAAGCTGGGCTTCTCCGGTGTGGCTGAGGTGGCTATGGGTGCCGATATGGTGGCCGACCGGGAGTCTGAGGAGCTGGCGGAGAAGGGTGTGCTCACCTCCTCCTGCTGCCCGGGCTTTGTGGGCTTTGTGAAAAAGAAGCACCCGGAGATGGAGAAATATGTCTCCCACACCCCCTCTCCCATGGTGATGATCGGCCTGCATCTGAAGGAAAAGACCCCCGATGCCAAGGTGGTCTTCATTGGCCCCTGCATTGCCAAGAAGAAGGAGTTCCAGCTGGGCCGGACCATGAATGCCATCGATTGTGCACTGACCTATGAGGAGCTGCTGGCTCTGTTTGACTCCAAGGATATTGACCTGACCAAGCTGGATGAGGAGCCTCTGGATGAGGCCAGCCCCTTCGGCCGCAACTTTGCCCGCAGCGGCGGTGTGGCCCAGGCAGTGGCTGAGACTATGAAGGAGCGGGGAAGCGACTTCCCCCTGAAGGCTGTGCCCTGCAGCGGCATTGCCGAGTGTGAGCTGGCGCTGCTGAAGCTGAAGGCCGGCCGGCTGGACGGCAACTTCATCGAGGGCATGGCCTGCGAAGGCGGCTGTGTCCAGGGGGCCGGCTGCCTGGTACGCAGCCCCCGCAACAAGATGGACGTGGAGAAGCATGCCAAGGAGGCCGAGGGCCGCGGTGTTCTGGATGCGGTGCGGGCCGCGGAAGAGGCCAAGACCGCTGCCCAGTCTAAGTAAATAAGATCCCTTTGTCGGGCTGCCCGGTTTTGGGCAGCCCGAATTTTTTTGCCGCCGGTACTTGACAGGCGGCTGTTTAGGTGATATGGTTAGTTACACAAGTAATGAACCATAGAACTTAGAGTGGGGAAAAGATGTGGAGGTGATCCTGTGCATGGAACGCTGAATGACCAGTCGCTGATCTACTTGCAGATTGCAAAGATGCTGGAGGACGACATCCTCCGGGGGGTATACCAGGAGGAAGAGCAGGTGCCCTCCACCAATGAGCTGGCCAGAGGGTACAACATCAACCCGGCCACAGCGGCCAAGGGCATTAACCTGCTGGTGGCCGATGGAATTTTGTATAAAAAGCGGGGCATTGGGATGTTTGTGTCCCGGGGAGCAGGTGAAGCGGTGAAACAGAAACGAAAAGCCGCCTTTTATGACGGATATGTCAAGCCCCTGGTAAAAGAGGGGGCTTCACTGGAATTGACGGGTGAAGAGCTGCTGGCGATGGTAAAAAAGGCCATCGGGGAAGGAGACAAGCGATGAATACCGGAGTATTGCAGGCCCGGGGCCTGTGCAAAGCCTATAAAGACAAGCAAGTGCTGCATAACCTGGATCTGACCGTTCAGCCGGGGAAGATTTATGGCCTAATTGGCCGCAACGGAGCG
>CAUFAM010000215.1 GCA_959022875.1 uncultured Oscillospiraceae bacterium
CTGCGCCGGTTTGGCCTGAGCGGCAAGGCCTTTATCCCCATGCTCATGGGCTTTGGCTGCTCGGTGCCCGCCATCATGGGCGCGCGCACCATGGAAAATGAAAAGGACCGGCGGATGACCATTCTGCTGGTGCCCTTTATGTCCTGCTCCGCCAAGCTGCCCGTCTACGGCCTCATCTCTGCCGCCTTCTTCGGCCCCTGGGCGGGGCTGGTGGTCTTTGGCCTTTACGTCATCGGCATGGCGGTGGGCATCCTCTCGGGACTCTTCTTCAAAAAGTCTCTCTTCGTGGGCGAGCCCGCCCCCTTTGTGCTGGAGCTGCCCCCTTACCGCCTGCCCTCTCTGGGCAACATGCTCACCCACGTGTGGCAGAAGGTGAAGGGCTTCCTCATCAAGGCGGGCACCCTGATTCTGCTCATGTCCGTCATTTTGTGGCTGCTGCAGTCCTTTGACTTCTCCCTGCATATGGTGGAGGACACCTCCCAGAGTATGCTGGGCACCCTGGGCGGCTTTATTGCCCCCATCTTCGCCCCCCTGGGCTTTGGCCACTGGCAGGCCGCTGTGGCCCTGCTCACGGGCCTCATCGCCAAGGAGATGGTGGTCTCCTCCCTGTCCATGTTCTACGGCTTCTCTCTCACCGCCGCCAGCAGCCAGGTGGCCGCCGCCATGGTGGGCTTTACCCCCCTGTCCGCCTTCTCCATGCTGGTGTTTATCCTGCTGTATGTTCCCTGTGTGGCAGCGGTGTCCACCCTGTTTAAGGAACTGGGCAGCCCCAAGTGGGCCTGGTTCTCCATTGCCTGGCAGCTGGGCTGTGCCTATGTAGTCTCTCTGCTGGTCTATCAGCTGGGGGCACTCTTCTTCTGAGGGTTTCCCCTCACTCCATTACCGCCCAATTTTAACCATACGAAAGAGGAACCCTATGATCAAACTGATTTCTCTGGATCTGGACGGCACCCTTCTCAATCCCACCGGCGCCGTCACCCTCGCCGCCAAGGCGGCTATCGCAGCAGCCCGCAGTGCCGGGGTACGGGTGGTGCTGAACACCGGCCGCCCCATCCCCGAGGCCTTCTGGTTTGCCCGGGAGGCAGGCTGTGACAGCCTGGTGTGCGCCCTGGGGGGCGCGGCCCTGGCCGACAGCGCCACCGGGCAGATCATCCGCCGCTGGGACATTCCCGAACCCTCCGGCCGTCAGGCCCTGGAGCTGTGCCTCAATAAAGACATCGAGCTGATGATCTTTGCCGGGGATCAGATCCTCATGGATCCCTTTTCCCAGGCCTCCCTCTCCAAGACCTATCCTTTCCCCGTCTTTCACAACAACGCCATCCTGACCCAGGACCCCCTGGCTTACATGGCGGAGCATAACCTGCCCCTGACCAAAATCCATGGCGACCAGAACCCGGGCCGCTATCCCCTGGAGGAGCTGGCCGCTCTGCCGGGACTCCAGCTCACCTCCTCCAACGACCATGACTTTGAGCTGGTGTCCAAGGGGGTGGACAAGGGCCGGGCTCTGGCCCTGCTGTCCATGATGTACGGCATCCCCCTGTGCGACTGCGCCGGGGTAGGGGACAGTGACAACGACCTGGCCATGCTCCGGGCTGTGGGCACTCCCATTGCCATGGGCAACGCCGCTCCGGCGGTCAAGGCCGCCGCCTGCCGCATCGCCCCCTCCAACGCCGAGGACGGGGTGGCACAGGCCATTCTCAGCTGCCTGGAGGCCCCCACCCGATAACCAATTCTCCCCGCGCCGGACCCTTTTCTGGGGCCGGCGCTCTTTTTTTGCCCTTTGGCCAAAATTCCCTTGACCTTCCACCTGGGGGAAGGTGTAGGGTAGGTGGCGCTGAGAAAATTTAATGAAAATTTTAACGGTTCTTACCCTGGATATAAGATTTTCTCGCTACAATAACCATCGAACATTTAGGCTGAACGCAGCTGTGAAAAGAGGGAACATGATATGGATGTGACACAGGCAAACAAACCGGAGGAGGTCCTGCTCCCCGCCGAGGAGAAGGGGCCGTCTCTCAAGCTGCCCAAAAAGAAGAAAAAATGGCTGAAATGGGTTCTTCTGGCCGTAGCCGCCCTGGCCGCCATCTGGTGGTTTTTCCTGCGGTCAAAGGCTGATCCTTCCGTTTTGACTGGAAGCCAGTACATACCCGTCTCCACCCTCCGGCAGGACCTCACCGTCTCGGTGGATGGCTCGGGCGCCGTGACCCCCATTGAGTCCTATCAGGTCAGCGCCCTGACCAGCGGGGAAATTCTCCAGGCTCCCTTTGAGGTGGGGGACTGGATCGAGCAGGGGGCGCTGCTCTACCAGCTGGATGCCAAGGAGGCCCAGGCCTCCATCGACCAGGCCCAGCTGGCTTTGCGCCAGGCCCAGCTCTCCTATGACACAGTGGCCGCCGGTCTCACCGCCCGTTCCTCCGCCGGTGGCGTGGTCCAGACCGTCCATGTGCAAAAGGGCGATTTGGTGTCGCCGGGCACCCCCATTGCCGACATTACCGACACCTCCACCATGCTCCTCTCCCTGCCCTTCCACTCCGCCGACGCGGCAGCCATTGCCCCGGGCCAGAGCGCCCAGGTGACTCTCTCCGGCACCCTGGAGACCCTGACGGGCACGGTGGAGTCCGTGTCCTCCGCCGACCTGGTGGGCACCGGGGGGGCGCTGGTGCGCCAGGTACAAATCCGGGTGTCCAACCCCGGCGCCCTGACCTCCGAGCAGTCGGCCACCGCCTCCATCGGAGGCGTTTCCTGCGCGGGCAGCGGCAAATTCCAGGCCAGCAGCCGCCAGACCGTCACGGCCCAGACCTCCGGAGAAATTACCGAATTGTATGTGACCGCCGGCTCTAACGTCTCTTCCGGCAGCGCGGTGGCCGCCATCGGCGGGGAGTCCGCTCAAAACGCCCTGGAAAACGCCGCTATGAGTGTGGAGAGCGCCCAGCTCGCCCTCCAGCGGGCCCAGGACGCCCTGGAGAACTACACCATCACCTCGCCCATCTCCGGCACGGTCATTGAGAAGAACTTCAAGGCGGGCGACAAGCTGGACGGCATGGAGTCCGGCGCTCTGGCCGTCATTTTTGATCTGAGCAGCCTGAAGCTGCAAATTAACGTGAGCGAGCTGAACATCAGCCAGCTCCAGCCCGGCCAGAAGGTGGAAATTACCGCCGAGG
>CAUFAM010000216.1 GCA_959022875.1 uncultured Oscillospiraceae bacterium
GAGGAAAGACGTTGCACAACCACCGAAAAAATCCATATGTGGCGGCAGGGCTGACCGCCTTTGCAGTGATCGCCGGGGCGCTGCTGCTGTTTTTCCTCCTGTTCCACGCCGGAGATGTACTGACGTTTCTGGGACTTCTGGGGCAGATTCTCCGGCCCATCTTTATGGGCGCGGTGATTGCGTTCCTGCTGCTGCCCGTTCACCGGCGGATTCTGGCCTTCTTTGTGTCCATGACCCCGGACAAGCGGCTGGAGGACAAGCGGAGCATGAAGTTTCTCAGCTTCCTGGCCATTCTCTTCAGCCTCCTGCTGGCTATGTTTGTGCTCTACATCCTCCTGGCCATGGTGATTCCCCAGGTGTGGCAGAGCGTGGTGGATCTGGTCAATGCCATTCCCGGCTACATTGAGCAGGCCCAGGGCTGGCTGAGAACCTTCCTGGAGGACAATCCCGAAATCCAGGGGGCGGTGCTCTCGGGGTATGAATCTGCTGCCCTGTCTCTGGAGCAGTGGCTCAACTCCGACATCCTGCCCAACCTCCAGTCGATGAGCGCGACCCTGGACTGGATGCACAAGGAGGTGCTGCCCAACATCACCGGCGTGGTGTCCGGGGTGTCCGCCATTCTCCTGGCTACCCTGCTGCTGGTGAAGGATCTGCTCATTGCCATCATCGTCTCGGTGTATCTGCTGGCCATGAAGGATACCTTCTCCGCCCAGTCCAAGAAGATCGTTTACAGCCTTTTTCCCACCCGGATCGGAGATCTCATCGTGGAGGAGACCCGCAACGCCTACCGGATCATGAGCGGCTTCATCAACGGCAAGATTGTGGACTCGCTGATCATCGGCATCATCTGCCTGGTGTGCTGCAACATCTTCAAATTTCCCTATCCGGCCCTGCTGGCCACCATCGTGGGTGTGACCAATGTGATTCCCTTCTTCGGGCCGTTTATCGGGGCGATCCCCTGCATTTTGCTGATTTTTATTATCGACCCCATTCAAAGCGTGTATTTTGCCCTGTTTGTGCTGGTGCTCCAGCAGTTTGACGGCAACATCCTGGGCCCCAAGATTCTGGGAGATTCCACGGGCCTGGCATCCTTCTGGGTGCTCTTTTCCATCCTGCTGTTCGGAGGCCTCTTCGGCTTTGGCGGAATGGTGCTGGGCGTGCCGGTGTTTGCCATGTTTTATAGTGCCGTCAGCAGCCTGGTGCGTTATAGCCTCGGCAAGCGGAAGCTGCCCCAGGATACCCAGGATTATCTGGGCAAAACCGGGCCCTTGAGCAAAACGTACCTACCCACGAAAGAAGAATAAAAAAAGACCGCCATAGGGCGGTCTTTTTTTATAAACTCAGGTGGCCTTCGGGGCCTTCTCCTTGCCGGAGATGTCTTCCAGATCAATGCGCCAGACTCCGGTGGCCTTCAGGCTGCGGCCCACGGCCTGCTCAAACTTGTCCCCATCCATGGCGTGGGGGGTGAGCTTCTGGCACAGGGCCCGGAGGGCCAGAATCTTCTCCTCGTCGTCGGTGACCTCACAGACGGTTCCGGTGACGATGGCGGACTGGAAATAGGTGGTGTATTCCCCTTTGTCCAGATAGGCGGGGCTGTCGCCGCCCACAAAGGTGACGCATACCTTGGGGCAGGCACGCATAAGCTCTACCTTCCGCCCCTGGTGGGCGCAGTGGAAGTAGAGGGCCCGGCCCACCCGCACCAGGGACAGGGGCAGGCAGTAGGGGGTATCCTCGCCGGTGGTCAGGGCCACCACACCGTGGCTGCACCGGTCTATGAGCGCCAGGGAGAACTCCTCATCCCGGGCGCGGTCTTTTCTTCTCATTTCCATATTACAAATCCTCCCGCTTTTCCAGCAGATTGGTGACGGCCAAGTAGAACTTCCCCGGGTCGGCCCGGAAGGTCTCGCCCCAGGCGTCGGCCTGGGCGGCGGTGGGGGAGAACAGCTCCAGGTGGAGCAGAGGGGTCTCCAGGTCGTTGAGGGTGAGGTGGAGGGTGGCGGTTCCGTCGGGATTGCCGGTGACCTTGGACTGGACCTGTGCCTCCCGGCGCAGGGCGTCGTTCACCTTCACCAGATTCTCATCACAGTGCAGGCGGACCGAGTAGGGCAGGCTGCTCTCGCAGATCTGGCTGTTACGCCGGCCCTTGTCCGTGATGGAGTAGCGCTCGTCCTCCTTGGACAGCTGTCCCGTGGCTACCATGTGCTCCACAGCCTGGGTCAGGGAGAAGTAATCCACTCCCGCATCGCACAGCGCCAGTTCAAACAGCTGCAAAAAGGTGATGGGGCCGGCGGCCCGGTCCATAATATAGAGGACCAGCAGCTTCAGATCCAGCTCGTCCTGAATAAATCCAATGGCCATCAGGCACACGCTCCTTTCACGCGTTACATTCTCAAGATGCTATTATATCGAAAAAAAAGAAAAAGGGCAAGCCCAGTCTGCCCTGTCGGGGCACCAAAATTCGCCTTGCACATAAGATGGAATGGAAGCAAACTCCAAATGGGCCGTTCAGCGCCCATTACCATCCAAATTTAGGAGGGAACGATATGCCTGAAAAGGTCGTGCCCGGCCCCGTGTGCGATGAGCGCAATATCCGGGAGGCCGTGTGCATACACACGAAGAAAATTTTTGATTCCTGCAAGGACCGTGACTGCGTGGAAGATCTGCGGGTGTACCCCACCCGCTGCTCCCAGGAGGTCATTGACCGGGCCCAGTCTGTGAAAGCCAAATGCGCAGAGCTGCTGTACGCGTACATCGATGTGGAGCCCGTCACCTTCAACCGTGGCTTCTATACCGTGGATGTGCGGTTCTTCTACCGCATCACCGCCGATGCCTTTGTGGGCGCGGCCCGTCCGGTGGAGGTCTGCGGCCTGGCGGTGTTTGAGAAGCGGGCGGTGCTCTTCGGCAGCGACGGCGGCGCCAAGGTCTTCTCCTCCCAGGTGGGGGAGAACGGGGCCGAGATCCAGTGCCTGCCCCGCACCAGCGTGCCTACGGCGGTGGTGGAGGCGGTGGATCCGCTGATCCTCAACCTGAAGCTGGTGGATGTGTGCGAGTGCCGCCCCTGCGACTGCTCCTGCACGGACATTCCCATGGGCGTGGCCGCCTGCTTCGGCGATGAGCTGATGATGAGCGGCGACCAGCACCGGCTCTTT
>CAUFAM010000217.1 GCA_959022875.1 uncultured Oscillospiraceae bacterium
CCTCCACCCTCCAGCGGAAGGTGGTGTTCCACATGGACACCGACGGCATCACCAAAATCGCCACCGACGCCGCCGACCTCATCTATGAGATGTCCCAGCCCCTCATTGAGGAGGGCATGAACCTGCGCTTTGAATACTCCCCCGAGTCCTTCATGGGCACTGAGATGGACTACGCCGTGGAGATCTGCCAGGCGGTGCTGGATCACCTCCACGCCACCCCCGAAAATAAGGTCATCCTGAACCTGCCCACCACCGTGGAGAACTGCATGCCCAACCAGTTTGCCGACATGCTGGAGTACTTCTGTAAGAAGATTCCCGGCCGGGACTGCGCCATCATCTCCCTGCACCCCCACAACGACCGGGGCACCGGCGTGGCCACCACCGAGATGGGCCTGCTGGCCGGCGCCGACCGGGTAGAGGCCACCCTCTTCGGCAACGGCGAGCGCACCGGCAACGTGGACATGATCACCCTGGCCATGAACATGTGGACCCAGGGCATCGACCCCCAGCTGGACTTCTCCAACATCAACAAGATCAAAGAGATGTATGAGCGCTGCACCAAGATGCCCGTGGGCGACCGCCAGCCCTACGCCGGCAAGCTGGTGTTCACCGCCTTCTCCGGCAGCCACCAGGACGCCATCAACAAGGGCACCCAGTATATGAAGGAGAGCGGCACCGAGTATTGGGAGATCCCCTATCTGCCCATCGACCCCGCCGACGTGGGCCGGGAGTACGAGCCCATCATCCGAATCAACTCCCAGTCCGGCAAGGGCGGCGCCGCCTACATCATGGAGCACAACTTCGGCTTTGACCTGCCCAAGGCTATGCACCCGGAGTTTGGCCACATTGTCCAGGTGGAGACCGACAAGGTGGGCACCGAGATCTCTCCCGAGCGTATCAACGAGCTCTTCCATCAGGAGTACATCGATGTGAAGGAGCCCTACAAGCTCCTCAAGCACGCCTTCCAGGAGAGCGTGGACAGCGAGGGCCACTCCCACGTCACCTTCTGGGGTACCCTCCAGCACACCGACACCATTTTCAAGGTGTCCGGCGAGGGTAACGGCCCCATCGACGCCTTCTTCAACGCCATCAAGGACGAGAAGATGGCCCGTTTCTCCTTCCTGGACTACGCCTCCCACGCCATCACCAACGGCTCCGACTCCCAGGGCGTGGCCTACATCCTGCTGAAGGACCAGCGCGACGGCAAGGAGTATTGGGGCGTGGGCCTGTCCCACAACATTAACCTCGCTCCCCTGCGCGCCATCCTCTCCGCCATCAACCGGGCCAAGCGCAACCACTGATTTCCGAAAACAGAGTCTCATCCAAGCGGTCTGCATAAGCAGGCCGCTTTTTATTTCCAGCCATGCGTGGTATAATAAAAACAAAATAAACCTGCGTTTTAAGAAAGGATGATGACCATGTCCCACCTCCCTCCCCTCCCTGCCTCCGCGCTTCAGGAAGAGCATAACCGCCGGCTCCGCCTGGTCCGTGCCGCCGCCGGGGAGGAGCCGGCGGATCTGGTACTGAAAAACGCCTGCTACGTGAACGTCTTCTCCCAGGAGGTGTGCCGGCAGGACATTGCCATTCAGGACGGGATTATCGTGGGCCTGGGCACATTCCACGGCAAAGAGGAAATGGATTTGTCTGGAAGCGTGGTCTGCCCGGGCTTTATTGACGCCCACATTCATCTGGAGTCCTCTCTGCTCACCCCCTGGGAGTTTGCCCGGTCGGTTCTCCCTCACGGTACTGCCGCCGTCATTGCAGATCCCCACGAGATTGCCAATGTCATGGGGCTGGACGGCGTGCGCTACATGCTCCAGGCTACCCAGGGGCTCCCTATGGAGGTTTTTTTCATGCTCCCCTCCTGTGTCCCCTCCGCCCCGCTGGACGAGTCAGGCGCCGCCCTGGACTGGGCAGATATTGACCCCTGCTACGCCCACCCTCGGGTACTGGGCTTGGGGGAGATGATGAATGCGTTCGGGGTAGTCCACGGAGAAGGCCCAGTCATGGATAAGCTCTCCGCTGCCTGCCTGCATGGGAAGCCGGTGGATGGCCATGCCCCCGGTCTGACCGGCCGGGAGCTGGGGGCCTATGTGTGCGCGGGTATCTCTTCCGACCACGAGTCCACCACTATGGAGGAAGCCCTGGAAAAGCTGCGTCTAGGGCAGCTTATTATGATCCGGGAGGGAACCGCCGCCCACAACCTCTCCACTCTGGCTCCCCTTCTCTCCCCACAGTATGCCCGCCGGTGCGCCCTCTGCTCCGATGACCGCCACCCTGGAGACCTGCTGAAACAGGGACACATTGATTATATTCTCCGCCAGGCGGTGAGCCATTATGGAGCCAACCCGGTATCCGCTGTCACCGCCGCCACCTGGAACGCTGCACAGCACTTCGGTCTGCGGGACCGTGGGGCCATCGCACCGGGATACCGGGCAGATCTGGTGGTGGTAAACAATCTGCGCGACTTTACGGTGCAGCGTCTCTTCCTGGCTGGACAGTTATGGTGGGACGGCAGGAAGCTTCGTCCCTTCGCCGCCCCAAGCATCGACCCCGAGCTGGAAAACCGGGCCCGGCACACCTTCCATGCAGCCCCCCTCTCCCCCACAGCCTTTGCCCCTTCGGGCAGTCAGGCTGTCATGGGCCTTATCCCCCGTCAGATCATTACCGAAGAGCGCGGCTTTGCCCAGGACATCAATCCCACCCGGGACATTTTGCGTCTGGCCGTCATTGAACGCCACCACGGCACCGGACGCATAGGCCTGGGTTATCTCCAGGGCTACGGTCTTCAGACAGGCGCGGTAGCAGCCTCTGTGGCTCACGACTCCCACAATATCATTGTGGCGGGAGCCTCCCCGGAGGACATGGCCTTTGCCGCCAACCGTATTTTGGAGCTGGGCGGCGGCCTTGTAGTGGTTCAGGGGGGCAGCGTGTTGGGAGAGGTACCCCTGGAACTCGGCGGTATTATGAGTGACCGCCCCCTCAACGAGGTACACGAGCAGTTGGAACAGGCCAAAAAGGCCGCCCGCCAACTGGGGGTGGGCGCAGATGTTGACCCCTTTATGACTCTGAGTTTTCTCTCTCTGCCCGTTATTCCCGAGCTGCGGCTGACGCCGGGCGGGGTACTGCGG
>CAUFAM010000218.1 GCA_959022875.1 uncultured Oscillospiraceae bacterium
GCAGATGGCAAATATGAAGTCATTGACGGCAACCGGCGTCTTGCCGCAGCGAAAAAACTGGGTATCAAGACGATAAACGCCACAGTGATGAATCTCCCGGACAAACTCAAGGAAAAGGGGCAGCTCCACAGCAATCTGGACACCTTCGGTAATATTGATGCCCATAAAAAAATAGGCGGCGGTGGCGGCCCACGTCCGTCTGGACCCGCAGAGCCTGCCGAGGGGAAGAAGTCTCCTGTGTCTGATCCCAGTAAGCCCAAGGACGAAAAGGAGCAGGAGCCACGATCCCCCGACCTGCGTTTCGTTGCCCTCTCCAAAATCAAACCTTTGCCCGGCACCTATGTCAAGGACGAACCCCGCAAGGATTACAGCGGCCTGATCGCGGACATTAAGAAAAACGGCCTGCAAAAGCCCGTCATTCTCCGCAAGAGCGAGAAAGAGGACGAATTTCAACTGGTAGACGGCTTCCACCGCTGCAAGGCGCTGGAGCAGGCGGGGATGCTGGAGGTCCGGGCGGATGTGTATGAAATGTCCCTTGCCCAAGCCAGTGAGTACCGTAAGGGGCACCGGGATAAGCCGCTCATGCCGGTCCCCGGCAAGCTGGTCCCTTATCCCCCGGAGGAGCCCGCCAAGGCGGATAAGGCCCCGGAAGCCCCCGCCGTGGGGGATGAAGAACTGCCCGAAAACCTGAAAATCCCCCTGACCAAGGAGGGCCAGCCGGAGACGGTCACGACCATGAAGGTGGCGAATATCCGGCCCTTTGAAGGGCACCCCTTCGCAGTCCGCGACAACAAGGATATGTGGGACCTGGTGGACAGCATCAAGAAATTCGGCGTGCTGGAGCCGGTCATGGTCATCCCCCATAAGGACGGCGGCTATGAGATGGTCTCCGGCCACCGCCGTATGCGCGCCTGCCAGTTGGCCGGGATTGAAAATATTCCTGTTATCGTCCGCAATCTGGACCGGGACGAGGCCATCATTTCCATGGTGGACTCCAACCTCAAGCGGGAGGAGATCAGCCCTATGGAGAAGGCCCGCGCCTATCAGATGAAAACCGACGCCATGAAACGGAAGATGGGCCGCCGGACCAAGGAGGAGATCGCGCAGGACGAGGCCCTGGGGATCAAGCGCATGAACGCCGACGAGGAGCTGGCCCAGCAGATGGGCGAGAGCCCCGCCACCATCCAGCGGTACAAGACTTTGAATAAACTGGTCCCGGAACTCCAGGACCTGGTGGACGAGGGGAAGATCCCGGTCAACACCGGCGCGGATATTGCCCAAATGAAGCCCAAGGAGCAGAAGGTGCTGGCGGACGCTATTCAGAAGGAGGCTAAAGTCCCCTCCGGCACCAAGGCCAAGGAGTTGAAGAAGGAGAGCCAGGCGGGCAGTCTGACCACGGAGAAGATCGTGCAGGCCGTGGCCCCCACCAAGCGGGAGGAAATGCCTCCGCTGAAGGTCACAATGCTGGAGGAGGACCTGCGGCCCTTCTTCCCTGATAAGCGCACCACCATCCCCGACGTGAAGCAGGGCATCCTGGAGGGCTTGAAGCTGCGTCAGACGGTCATGGAGCGCCAAAAGGCCAAGGCCGCGGCGGGGAAAACCGTAAAAAAGGCTGAGACGCCGACGAGGTGAACAGGATGAACGGAAAACGAATGTGCCAGAGCTATGAGATCATCGACAGCCGCCGGGTGGGAGATACCGAGGTGGTGCTGGGGTACAGCCCCACGGAGGTCTCCCCCTACGTCACCTGGAAGTGTTATGCCTACGACAATTTCCAGGGGTACAACTATGGCCGTTATTTCGGAGACGAGCAGGCCGCCCGGAAGAATATGAAACAGCGGGTGGATGAACTGAGGGAGGAGCTTCCGCCCGGACACCCGGACTGGAAGCCCCGGCGGCACAGGAAAGACCCCGGCATGGAGCGGTAACGTACCATGTCCGGGGTTTTTTTCCTATTCAAAAGTCCTCTCAATTTGATGGGACTTTCCGGGGAGGTGTGAAAAATCGACTTTCAAGAGCGTATGGAGCGTGTGCGGGCGCTGACGGATCAACTGGAGGCCGGTATCACCGGCCTGTTCCAGAGCGGCCAGTACGCGGCCTACCTGCAATCCCTCTCCAAACTGCACCATTACAGTTACGGCAATATTTTTCTCATTAAGCTCCAGTGTCCGCACGCCTCCATGGTGGCAGGGTATGGGGACTGGAAACGAAAATATGGCCGCCATGTCAAGGCGGGCGAGACCGGCATCACCATCCTGGCCCCCTGCCCCTACTGGGCGCGGGATGAGGTGGAGGAGACCGGCCCGGACGGGCAGACCATCAAGGAACAGAAATGGGTGAAAAAAACTGGTTTCACCACGGCTACGGTGTTTGATGTCAGCCAGACAGAGGGACGGGAACTCCCCAGCCTGGGTGTGGAGTCCTTGACAGGCACCGTAGAGGGCTATGAAAAACTACTGTCCACCTTAAAATCCATCTCCCCCGTCCCTGTCAGCGAGGGCCCCCTGCCGCCGGGCGTCCATGGGGCGTACTACCACGCGGAACAGAAGATTACCCTCAGCCCCGGCATGAGCGAGGCCCAGACCATCAAAACGCTGGTCCATGAGATCGCCCACGCCAAGCTGCACGCCCTCCCGGTGGAGGGCGGGATCATCGTAGGGGCCCATGAGAAGGACCGGCGCACCCGCGAGGTGGAGGCGGAGAGCGTGGCCTATACCGTCTGTCAGTACCTGGGCCTGGACACCAGAGACTACTCCTTCGGCTACATTACCGGGTGGAGCAGCGGCAGAGAGCAAACGGAGCTGCGCGCCTCCCTGGAGTGTATTCGCAACACCGCCGCGGAACTGATCGACGGCGTTGAGAGCCGCTGCCTGGACCGTCCGCCCCCGGAGCCTGTGCCGCAGAGCCAAAAGAGGCGTACCAAGGGCAGGAAGAAGCGGGCCCGGACCTCAAAAGTCCCCTCAATTTGAGGGGAGATTTCCAAAACCATTCGATAGGAGTGAAGCAGCATGGAACATAACAGCCGGATGAAGGAGATTACCGGCAATCTGAAGCAGGATGTAAAGGATCTGCTGGGCGAGAGCGCCAGCCTGTTCACCGGCTTTTTCAAACGAG
>CAUFAM010000219.1 GCA_959022875.1 uncultured Oscillospiraceae bacterium
GTGACGGGCAATATCATCTACCCTGACGGCGGCCTGACCGCTGTGGGCTGAGCGGAAAGGAAAGAGGCAAGCGGACAATGGGAAAGAAACTGATCATCACCGCCGCCCTGTGTGGGGCGGGTACCACCAAGAAGCAGACACCCTGTGTGCCCATCACGCCGGAGGAGATCGCGGCGGACGCCGTGGCCTGCGCCAAGGCGGGCGCGGCAGTGATCCACATCCACGTCCGGGACGAGAACGGCGTCAACTCCATGGATACCAAGCGGTTCTGCCAGGTGGTGGATCTGGTGCGTGAGGAGTGTGGCACGGCTGGGGTGGATCCGGTGCTGAATCTGACCACCTCCGGCTCCAAGTGGCCGGAGGACATTCGGCGGGCCCACCTGCCCATCCTGAAGCCGGAGATGTGCTCCTATGACCCGGGCACCATGAACTGGGCCAACAGCTATATCTTCTCCAACAGCCCGGCCTTCCTGGAGCAGCTGGGGCATGACACCCAGGAGCTGGGCATCAAGCCGGAGTGCGAGATCTTTGACGGCGGCATGATGGGGAACGTGGACTACTACGTGAAGAAGGGCGTGCTGAAGGGCCCTATCCACTATCAGTTCGTGCTGGGCGTGGCGGGAGGCATGCGGGGTAACGCGGACTCCCTGGCCTTCCTGCTGCCCAAAATGCAGCCAGGTTCCACCTGGTCTATTACTGGCATTGGGCGGGATCATATGCCCTGCATGCTTCTGGGACTGGCCGAGGGCTGCGATGGCCTGCGGGTTGGCTTGGAGGACAACATCCTGATGGAGAAGGGCGTGCTGGCTACTAACGTCTCGCTGGTGGAGCGGGCGGTCAAGTTGGGGGAACTGGCTGGGCGGAGCATTGCCGCACCGGACGAGGCCAGAGAGATCCTGGGCCTGACTAAGCATATCTGAGAAAATGGGAGGATGCCGGCCATGAAGCTGGAAGAAATTCAACGTATTGCGGTGCTGGGCGCCGGTACCATGGGCCCGGGCATCGCCCAGTGCTATGCCATGAGCGGCAGAGAGGTGTGCCTCTATGACATCAGCGAGTCGGCCTTGGTCAAGGCACGGGCTATGCTGCTGTCAAACCTGGACACCTTCGTGGACGAGGAGCTGCTCACCGTGGAGGAGGCGGACGCCACTTACAAGCGAGTCTCCTTCACCACGGTGCTGGCCGAGGCTCTGGACGGCGTGCAGTTTGTCCAGGAGACGGTGGCGGAGAAGCCCCAGATCAAGAAATCCGTTTTTGGAGAGGTGGACGCCATCTTGCCCACGGAGGCAATCCTGGTGTCCAATGCCTCAGCCCTGAACCCCTTTGAGCTGGTGCCGGAGGGCCGCCGCACAAACTTTGCCGCCGCCCACTGGTTTGCTCCACCCCAGATCCTACCTCTGGTAGAAGTGGCTAAGGGGGAGGAGACCAGCGAGGAGACCATGGAGACCATTCTGGCCCTGCTGCGGGCCTGCGGCAAGAAGCCGGTTCGTCTGGAGAAATATGTCCCCGGCTACATCATTAACCGTATCCAGATCCTATTGAACACCGAGGTGTTCTACCTGCTGGAGAATGGTGTGTGTACACCCGAACAGATGGATATGGCGGTAAAGGCATCCCTCATGCCCCGGGGCATGGTGCTGGGCCTGGTACAGCGGTACGACTTTACCGGCCTGGACATCAGCGCCAACAACATTATCAATGGCAGCTATGTGATGCCGGAGACTAGCAAACACCCTGCAGCCCTATTCGACCACGTGGACAAGGGGGAATTGGGCATCAAGACAGGCAAGGGCTTTTACGACTATGCAGGCCGTAGCCGGGAGGAGTTGTGCGCCAAGCGGGATCATTTGCTCTTCCGGGTGCTCCAGGCAACCGGAGACCTGATTGATGCCACCATTTAGGAGTACATCCATGAGAAATGTGGTAATCGTAGACGCCTGCCGTACTGCGGTGGGTTCCTTTGGGGGAAGCCTACGGCCGCTGAAGGCCGACGCGCTGGCCAGGGCGGTAATGATTGCCGCCCTGGAGCGCACCGGCTTGGAGCCAGGCCAGGTGGATGAGATCTTCCTGGGTCACTGTAGGCAGTCCTAAGATTGTTCCAACACCGCCCGGTATGCCGCCCTTCTGGCAGGCATACCGGAGACGGTGCCCGCCAGCACGGTGATGTGTGCATGCGCCTCCGGTATGCTGGCAGTAAATTGCGGCTTCAACGCCATACGCACCGGACAGGATCAGGTAGTGTTGGCCGGCGGCACAGAAAGCATGTCCAATGCTATTTTCTATCTGTCCGACGCTCGCTGGGGAGTGGGTACGGGAACCACTCAGCTGAAGGACTCTCTCACGGAGGCCCAATTTTGTTCCCAGCCCCAGGACATCTATGGCAGGTTCAACATGGGTATTACGGCAGAAAATATTGCCGCTAAGATGGGTATCACCCGGGAAGAGCAGGATCGTTTTGCTCTGGCCTCCCAGGAGAAGGCCCGGGCCGCCATTGCGGCTGGCCGCTTTAAGGATGAGATTGTGCCCCTCACCGTACCCCAAGGCCGGAAGAAGCCAGACAAGATCTTTGATACCGACGAGTTTCCCCGGGAGACCTCTCTGAAGCTCCTGTCCCGGCTGAAGCCCGCCTTCCTTCCGCCTGATGGCACGGTGACGGCGGGCAACTCCTCCGGGCGCAACGACGGAGCCTCTATGCTGGTACTAATGGACGCACAGCTGGCTGAAGAGCAGGGGCTCAAGCCCCTGGCTCGGATCCTAGGCGTGGCCTCCGCTGGCGTGAACCCACGCTACATGGGGCTGGGCCCCGTGCCTGCCACCCAGAAAGCGCTGGAGATGGCCGGCCTGCGGCTGGATGACATACAGCTCATCGAGCTCAACGAGGCTTTTGCCGCCCAGTCCATCGGCTGTATCCGGGAGTTGGGGCTTCAGGATCGGATGGGCATCATCAACGTTAATGGCGGCGCCATCGCCCTGGGGCATCCCATCGGCTCCTCCGGTAGCCGTATTCTGGTGACCCTGGTACACGAGATGAACAAGCGCGGCCTGCGCTTGATATGTACCCAGAATTCTGGACACATAAAAAATTG
>CAUFAM010000220.1 GCA_959022875.1 uncultured Oscillospiraceae bacterium
CCGGTACGCCCTGTGCGAGCTGGTGAACCTCCACGACGAATCCCTGGAGTTTGAGCCCATCCACCGTGTGGTTTTCGGTGTAAAGCCGGAAGACTTGCTGGACGCGCTGCTGGCCTATTATCCCGGGGCGATCCAGGGCCGGGGAGAGGGGCATGTGCTGTCCTATTTGGCCAGCCGCTGGAGCCGGGGAGAGGTCACCGTGACCAGCCCCCGGCAGCAGCTGCCCGTGGGGACCCTTCAGGTCTTTTTGGACGAGTACTGCGCCGCCCATCCGGGAAGCCGGATTGACTACATCCACGGCGCCGACGTGGCCCGGCATTTGGCCGAGCAGCGGGAGGACGCCATTGCCTTCCTTCTGCCGCCCATGGGCAAGCAGGAGCTGTTCCCCACGGTCATCCACGACGGGGTGCTGCCTCGGAAGACCTTCTCCATGGGGGAGGCCCACGACAAGCGCTTTTATCCGGAGGCAAGAAAAATCAGAGACTAAAGGGAGTGTGTTGTCATGTTCATCCAGGCCAACGCAAAGCTGAATCTCACCTTGGACGTGCTGTCCAAACGTCCGGACGGCTACCACGATATGCGGATGATCATGCAGTCCATCACCCTGGCTGACGATCTGACGGTGGAACCCCTGGACTGGGAGGAACTGCGGGTCAAGACCAACGTGAATTTCCTGCCCAACAATGAGAAAAATCTGGCCGCCCAGGCTGCCCTGCGCTATTGGGAGGCCAGGGGCCAGAAGCCCCGTGGGCTGGACATTGCCATCACCAAGCGCATCCCCATCTGTGCCGGTATGGCCGGGGGCAGCAGCGACGCTGCCGCGGTGCTCCGGGCCCTTAACGAGATGGATGGAGGCCCGGTGTCCCAGGAGGAGCTGGCCAAGATCGGAGAGAAGGTGGGCTCCGACGTGCCCTACTGCGTCATGGGCTGCACCGCCCTGGCGGAAGGGAGAGGAGAGGTGCTCACCCCCTTGCCGGCCCTGCCTCAGTGCTGGGTGGTGGTGTGCAAGCCCGACTTTCCCATTTCCACGCCCGCCCTCTTCGCTGAGATCGACCGGGTACGCCTGCGCCGCCATCCGGACACCAAGGGAGCCATGGAGGCATTGAAGGCCGGGGATCTGGCCGGGGTGGCCCGGCGGATGTACAACGTTTTTGAGGACGCCCTTCCCAAGCGCCAGCTTGCCCGGGTGAGTGAGATCAAAAATGAGCTCATCCGCTGCGGGGCACTGGGGGCCAGCATGAGCGGAACGGGCCCCACCGCCTTTGGCCTGTTTGAGCGGGAGGAGGATGCCAGGGAGGCCTACGAGCGCCTCCGGGAAACCAGCCGGGAGACTTTTTTGACCCGGACGGTTTAAGAAATTCAAAAGCTGCCCATACTGTAAAGCAAATAAGCTTTATGGTATTGGGCGGCTTTTTTGCCGCCTTGAAAGGAGACGGCAATGGATCGGAAACTGAAGTGTTGGGAAGTGGCCCTGATGTTTGGCCTGCTGGCGGCGGTGGTGACGGGCAGCTGGCTGGGCCAGGAGCAGCGGGAGCTGGCGGACAGTGTCATCCGCTTTCACGTCATCGCCAATTCGGACAGCCAGGAGGATCAGGATCTGAAGCTCCGGGTGCGGGACGAGGTGCTGGCCCAGGCGGAAAGCTTTTATCCCGAAGATGCTACCCTGTCTGAGGCCCGCGCTGCCCTGGAGGAGCACCTGGATGACCTGGCCCAGGCGGGGCAGGCGGTGGTGGATGAGGCGGGGTACAGCTACCCGGTCACTGCCCAGCTCACCAATTGCTGGTTCCCCACCAAGGAGTATGAGGGCTTTGCCCTGCCCGCGGGGAACTATAACGCCCTGCGCATTGTCATCGGAGAAGGGGAGGGGCAGAACTGGTGGTGTGTGGCCTTCCCGCCCCTGTGCCTGGGGGTGGCCAGCGAGACGGTGGAGGAGGCCACCCAGGCCGGGTATTTTACCTCCGGCCAGGCCGCCCTGGTGACCGAGCAGGACAAAGGGTATGTACTGAAGTTCAAGAGCATGGAGCTGCTGGGCCAGCTTCAGGGTCTGTTTTCCTGAGACAATCTGACACTCTCACCATACCGAAGGGTTCCGGACAGCCGGAACCCTTTCATGTTGCAAGAAAAGATGCAAAAGGCCGGAAAATCCAAAAGTAATCCTTGCAAAAGGGGAGGGAAGCGCTTATCATAGAGGGGTGTGTTAAAAAAACGTTAAGGAGAGCGCGTATATGAGAGAGTTGACCCCTCAACTGGTCCATTCCTTAAAAAGCTATTCCAAGGAAAAGTTTCTCAAAGATCTGATTGCCGGCGTCATCGTCGCCATCATCGCCCTGCCTCTGTCCATCGCCCTGGCCCTGGCCTCCGGCGTGTCCCCGGAGCAGGGCCTCTATACGGCCATTGTGGCGGGCTTTGTCATCTCCGCCCTGGGCGGCAGCAAAGTGCAGATCGCCGGCCCCACTGCCGCCTTTGCCACCATCGTGGCCGGAGTGGTCGCCCGCAGCGGCATGGCCGGACTGGCCACCGCCACCGTCCTGGCGGGTGTGCTGCTCATCCTCATGGGTGTGCTGCGCATGGGCAGCATGATCAAGTTCATCCCCTATACCATCACCACCGGCTTTACCGCCGGCATCGCCGTGACCATTGTCATCGGCCAGCTGAAGGACTTCTTCGGCCTGACCTTCCAGAACGCTCCGGTGGAGACCATGGAGAAGATGGAGGAGGTCATCCACACCTTCCATACGGTGAACCTCATGGCCGTGGGGGTGGGCCTGGTGGCCCTGGCCATTTTATTCCTGTGGCCCAAGCTGTTTCAGAAAATTCCTGCCTCTCTTATTGCAGTAATTGTGACGGCAGGAGCTGTAAAGGTATTTGACCTGCCGGTTAATACCATCGGTGACCTGTATACCATCTCCGGCAGCCTGCCCACGCTTCAGCTGCCTGACTTCTCCTACGGCACGGTGGCAGCGGTGCTGCCCGACGCCTTCACCATTGCGGTGCTGGCGGCCATCGAATCTCTGCTCTCGGCAGTGGTGGCCGACGAGATGATCAAGGCCCGCCACAACTCCAACATGGAGCTGGTGGCCCAGGGC
>CAUFAM010000221.1 GCA_959022875.1 uncultured Oscillospiraceae bacterium
GCCCTGAAGGGCGGGGTATTGTTCCCGGGCGGCGTCCACAATCTGCTGGATAAAGGGGGCGGCGGACACCCCGGTGGCCACGGAGAAGGGGGTGAGGGGGGCGTCGTCCATGGGATCCTCCAGGGCCATGTGGGCCTGGCTGAGGAGCAGCTGGAGCATGCCCACGCCGTTTTCCAGCTGGTTCATGTCCTCATAGAAAGCCTTTTCAGGCAGAGGACGGCCGGCGATGAGATAAAACTCATCCGAGCACCAGGCAAAGCGGGTGCCCCGCTGGGCCAGGGAGGCAGCAGCAAAAGCATCCACCTGGTCGATGACCGCCGCGGCCTGCTGGGGGGTGTAGGGGGCGATGGGGTGGAGCCCCTCCCGGAACTTGGTTACCCCCACGGGAACAATGGCCACACTCTCCACTGCCGGGGCGAGCTGGGAGAGGTCGTGAAGGGTCTTCTCCAGAGCGGGGCCGTCGTTGATGCCGGGGCAGGAGACAATCTGGCAGTTCATGCGGATGTTGGCTCTGGCAAAGCGGGACATGATCTCCAGCACCTCCCCTGCCCGGCGGTGGTGGAGCATCTGCTCCCGGAGGACGGGGTCGGTAGTGTGGACGGAGATGTTGATGGGGGAGATGCGCAGCTCGCAGATCCGCTCAATTTCCCGCTTGGAGAGGTTGGTGAGGGTCAGGTAATTGCCCATCAGGAAGCTCAGGCGGGCGTCGTCATCCTTAAAATATAAGGAGGGGCGCATACCCGGAGGCATCTGGTCCACAAAGCAGAAGATACAGTTGTTGGCACAGGAGCGGGCCCGGTCCATAAGGTAGGTCTCAAATTCCAGCCCCAGATCTTCCCCCTCGCCCTTGCGCAGGCGGACGGTGCGCTCAGAGCCGTCGGCCTCTTTCAGCACCAGCTCCAGCCGGGGGTCGTAGCTGTAAAATTTATAGTCCAGCACATCCAGAATTGGGTGGCCGTTAATGTGGGTGAGGGTTTCGCCCACCCGGATTCCCGCCCGATGGGCGGGGCTTCTGGGCTCCACAGCCCGGATGGCCGTCATGCTCATAGGGTCCCTCCGCCTTTCTTTTGCCATATCAATTCATTGTACAATAGCTTCCGCCATATTGCAAGAGGCCGGAGAATGTTGCAGGAGATTTCGGGGAAAAACCGGAAAACCCTTTGCAATTTTGGAATAATATGATATGCTACATCCACGCGGCCGAGGCCGCGGGTAAAGAGAGAGGCGTGATCTTTGTGGCGCACAGCGCAAAACGAGATTCCTGGGGCTCCAAGTGGGGCTTCATCCTGGCCTGCATCGGCTCGGCGGTGGGCATGGGAAACATCTGGCTGTTCCCGGCCCGGGTGTCCAAGTACGGCGGGGCCACCTTTTTGATTCCGTATCTGATTTTTGTGGTGATCATCGGCTCCACCGGGGTCATTGGAGAGATGGCCTTTGGCCGCTCCACCCGGTCCGGGCCCATCCATGCCTTCGGCCAGGCCACCCAGATGCGCTTTGGCAGCGACAAGCCCGGGCGGCTGCTGGGCCTCATTCCAGTGCTGGGGTCTCTGGCCATGGCCATCGGCTACTCGGTGGTCACCGGCTGGATCTTCAAGTATACGGCCCAGTCCCTCAGCGGCACGCTGTCCAACATGCACGGTGTGGAGGCGTTCAGTGCCAACTTTGGGGCCACCGCCGGGGGCAATACCCTGTGGCAGGCGGTGGGCATGGGCGTGACCATTCTCATTATGGCCTTTGGCGTGGGCAAGGGCATTGAGAAGGCCAACAAAATTATGACCCCCCTGTTTTTCCTGCTGTTTGTGGGTCTGGCGGTCTACCTCTTTACTCTGCCCGGCTCCCGGGCGGGGTATGAGTACATTTTTATCCTGAAGCCCGAGGGGCTGCTGGATCCCTGGGTGTGGGTCTACGCGCTGGGCCAGGCCTTTTTCTCCCTGTCTGTGGCGGGCAACGGCACCCTTATCTACGGTTCCTATCTGAGCCGCGGCTCCGACGTACCCGCCGATGCCCGGATGGTGGCCATTTTCGATACCTGCGCCGCTGTTCTGGCTGCCTTGGTGATTATCCCTGCCATGGCCGTGGCCGGGCAGCAGCTCAATGAGAGCGGCCCGGGGCTGATGTTTATCTATCTGCCCAACGTTATTGCCGGAATTCCCGGCGGCCCGGTTATTATGGCGGTGTTCTTCCTGGCGGTGGTCTTTGCGGCCCTCACCTCTCTGGTGAACCTCTTTGAGGCGCCTACCGCCACCCTTCAGGAGATGTTTCACCTGAAGCGCCCGGCGGCGGTGGCCATCATCGGTGTGCTGGGCCTGGGTGTGGGGCTGGTCATTGCACCTATTGTGTCGGAGTGGATGGACGTGTGTTCCATCTACATCTGCCCCATCGGGGCATTCCTGGCGGGCGTGATGTTCTTCTGGGTGTGTGGGAAGGACTATGTGCTGGAGCAGGTGAACCTGGCCCGGCAGAAGCCGCTGGGAGCCTGGTTCTATCCCATGGCCAAGTACCTCTTCTGCGGGGTGACCCTGGTGGTGCTGGTACTGGGCGCTGTGAAGGGCGGAATTGGATAATATCCTTCAAACGAGAGGCTTTGCCTCTTGTTTGAGGAGGTTTGTGCAAAAATTCCCCCTCGTTTCCTGCGGAAAAGTCGGGGAATTTTTGCCAGAGGTGTGTTTGGGGTCGGCAAAGCTGCCCCAAACACAGATTTCATGTTATTTCGCCGCCCGCGGGCGGCGAAACTCCTTGCAGGAGAGCATTTGTGAGCCGCCGGCCATTTGGCCGGCGGCTTTTTTATGGGCCCGGTTGACCTTGGGCTGCATAGAATGGGGAAAACCGGCGGGTGCGCCCGCCCAGGAGGTTGATATTATGCAAGCAGAACAAGCGGCGGGAACCCTGACGGTCCGGGTGTACACCTCCCAGGCCCAGATCCCCATTGCCGGGGCCACCGTGGTGGTGACCGCCCCGGGCAAAAACGGAAAACGAAAGCTTCTCTCCGTCCAGGCCACCGACCGAAGCGGCGAGGTGCGGGCCATCTCCATCCCGACCCCGGAGCTGGGGGAGAGCACCGCGCCC
>CAUFAM010000222.1 GCA_959022875.1 uncultured Oscillospiraceae bacterium
TCGCGGAGCAGGTCTGCCAGCGGCAGCTCTGCCTCCGGCTCCGGCGACTCCGCCTGGCCCTCCAAGGCTATCAGCATCGTGGTCCCCTGGAGCGCCGGCGGCGACACCGACTTTCACGCCCGCACGCTGAGCCAGTACCTGGAGTCTGAGCTGGGTGTGGCGGTGACGGTAGTCAATACCACCGGCGGCGGCGGCTCTGTGGCCTCCACTGAGGTGAAGGACAGCTCCCCCGACGGATATACCTTCCTGGCCTTTGACTCCGCCATCGCCCTCAATCAGGCATCCGGTATCACCGACTTCGGCGTGGAGGCATTTGATCCGGTGTGTATCATTGGCAAGAGCTGCGGCGAATTCCTGGTCACCCAGGGTGACGCACCCTACGACACCATTCCTGAACTGATCGAGTACACCAAGGCCCACCCCGGCGAAGTAATCATGGCGGCCAACACCGGCGCCACCTCCTATTATGCTGCCACTAAGCTGGCCGAGCAGGGGGCGGAGCTGAATATCGTAAATTCCGGCTCCTCCTCCGAGCGTGTGGCCGCGCTGCTGGGCAATCAGATTAACCTGTCCGTCAACGCCTACGGCGTCATCGGCCAGTACATCGAGACTGGTGACCTAAAGATCCTGGGCTGTCTGGCCACCGAGCGCTCTGAGACCTATTCAGAGATTCCCACCGCCCTGGACCAAGGGGTAGACTGCTCCTACGATCTGATCTACAACCTGCTGGCTCCCAAGGGCACCGATGACGCCATTCTGGAGAAGATGAGCGCCGCCTGCCAGAAGATTGTGGAGGAGAATCCCGAGTTTGCAGAGGCCATCCTGACCTCTTATGGTGAACAACCCTTCTACATGGGCAGCGCCGAGGCCGCCGAGTTCCTGAAAGAGGAATCCGATATGTACATGGCCTACGCCGACATTTTCCAGGCCAACACGTAACGCTGATCCGGCGGGGCCGCAACAACGCGGCCCCGCTCCCCAGAAAAAAGGAGTGATCGTATGAACACAACGAAACTGACTGGCGCGAAGCGTCTGGAGGGTATGTATTTTTCCCCCATCCGTCAGGTGATGGAGCGGGTGGCCCAGGTCAGAGAGGCGGGGCACCCCGTGATTTCCCTGTCCGCCGGTGAGCCAGACTTCAATACTCCGGCCCTCGTCAAGGAAAAGACCATCGAGGCTCTATTACAGAATGAGACCCACTACGCGCCTAACCGAGGCACGATGGGACTGCGCACCGAGATCGCCAAGTACCTGCGCCACAACTTCAGTCTGAACTATGACCCGGCCACGGAAATCCTGCTGACCTGTGGCGGAGCCGAAGCGGTCAGCGTGGCCTTCCTGGCCAATGTGGATCCCGGGGACGAGGTGATCGTCTTCACCCCCGCCTTTATGAACTATGAGAACATGATTGCGGAGGCGGGTGGCATCATGGTCCCCATCCCCCTTCGGGCGGAGGACGGCTTCCAGATCAACTGCGAGATCCTGGCCCAGCATATCACGGACAAGACAAAGATGGTCGTCATCAACAATCCCTGCAACCCTACCGGCATCGTTTACAGCCGCCAGGTCTTGGAAGGGGTGGCCAAGCTCTGCGTGGAGCACGATATTCTGGTCTTCTCCGACGAGATTTATAACAAGATCGTCTATGACGGCGCAGAGTGCTGCTCCATCGCCGCTCTGCCCGGTATGTGGGAGCGGACCATTACCATGAACGGTTTCTCTAAGGCCTTTGCCATGACCGGCTGGAGAATGGGCTTCCTGGCAGCCCCGGCGGAGCGGACCAGTGATCTACTGAAAGTCCACCAGTACACCACCACCTGCATCTCCACCTTCAGCCAGATCGGCGTGGAACGGAGCATGAACGCGCCGGAGACCCTGGCCGAGGTAGAACAGATGGTCGAGGCCTTCAACCGCCGGAGAAAGCTGGTCATGTCCCGCCTGGACCAGATCCCAAAGCTGAGTTACATCGAGCCGAAGGGCGCGTTTTACATCTTTGTGGACGTGAGCGGCACCGGGCTGAAAGGCGACACCTTCGCCTCCCGTCTGCTGGAAGAAAAATATGTAGGCTGTGTACCGGGCAGCAAGTTAGGCACTGGCTTTGACCGGTACGTCCGCTTCTCCTACGCCACCAGTGACCAGAACCTGGAGGAGGCCTTCAAGCGCCTCGCGGAGCTGGTAGATTCTCTTTGACCGTATAAGATAGGAAACACCGTTGAAAATCAGGAGGTAATTATCATGAAAATCGGACTGATCGGGCTTGGTATCATGGGCAAACCCATGGCGAAAAATATGCTGAAGGCTGGCTATGACCTTACAGTCAGCGACTTGAACAAGGCCGCCGTGGACGAGGTGGTCGCCTGCGGCGCGAAGGCCGCCACCAACGCCGAGATCGGCGAGAGCTGCGACGTGGTCATGACCATGGTGCCCAACAGCCCTCAGGTGAAGGCCGTCATGCTGGGTGAGGACGGCGTGGCCGCCCACATGAAACCCGGTGCCGTCTTCATCGATATGAGTTCCATCAACCCCGTGGCCTCCAAAGAGATCGCCACGGAGCTCTCTAAGAAGAACATCGAAATGCTGGACGCCCCCGTATCCGGAGGCGAGCCCAAGGCCATCGACGGCACACTGTCCTTCATGGTGGGTGGCAAGCAGGAGGTCTTTGACCAGTACAAGGAGTTGCTGGGCTCTATGGGCGCTTCCGTGGTCCGCTGCGGCAGCGTGGGTGCCGGCAACACCACCAAGCTGGCCAACCAGATCATCGTAGCCTGCAACATCCAGGCCCTGGCCGAGGCCATGACCCTGGCCAAGATGGCCGGCGTGGATCCCGAACTGGTGTTCCAGGCCATCAAGGGCGGTCTGGCCGGCTCCACCGTTATGAACGCCAAGGCCCCCATGATAATCGAGGGCAACGACAAGCCCGGCTTCAAGATCGATCTGCACATCAAGGATCTGAACAACGCCCTGGACTGCGCCCACACCGTGGGTTCTCCCCTACCTATGACTGCCGCCGTGCAGGAGATCTTCCAGTGGCTGCACAACAACGGCTGCGGCCAGGACGATCACA
>CAUFAM010000223.1 GCA_959022875.1 uncultured Oscillospiraceae bacterium
CCGCCTCCTTCGCGGAGATCATTGCCCTGTTCGCCTTCCCCGTCCTCTCCCGCTTTATGAACAAGAAGCAGGTATTCGCCGTTGCCAGCTTTACCCCCGCCGTGGGCCTCATCGCCCTGCTGGTCTTTGGCTATGTGGCTCCCACCAACATCCCCCTCATCATCCTGTGCGGCCTGCTCTATAAGTTCGGCTCCGGTCTGACTCTGGGCGCTACCACCGTCATGCTGGCCGACGTCATCGACTACGGCGAAGTGAAGCTGGGGACCCGCAACGAGAGCATCGTGTCCTCCTTCCAGACCCTGCTGGTCAAGACCGCCTCCGCTGTGGCCGGCTGGCTCATCGGCGTGGGCCTGACCATTGTGGGCTATGTGCAGAACGTGCCCCAGACTCCCGAGACCATTATGGGTATGCGGATTCTCATGGGCATCATCCCCTCCATCGTCACCGTGCTGGCCTTTGTCATCTATGTAAAGGGCTATAAGCTGGACAGCAGCTATATGGAGGACATCTCCAATCAACTGAAAGCTAAAAAGGTGAAAAACTAATGTTTCTTGGCGTAGACTATTATCCCGAACAGTGGTCCCCCAACCTGCTGGAGGAGGACCTGGACAACATCTGCGAGCTTGGGTGCAACGCCATCCGGATTGCAGAATTTGCCTGGCATCTCATGGAAAAGACAGAAGGACAGTTTGACTTCTCCTTCTTTGACCACGTCATCGCCCGTGCCAAGGCCCGGGGGCTGTCCATTGTCATGGGCACCCCCACCGCCACCATTCCCGCCTGGCTGGCCAAAAAACACCCGGACATCCTCTCGGAATTTGAGGACGGGAGCAAGCGTGCCTTCGGCGGACGGCATGTGTACTGCTTCAACAGCAAGCACATGTACCACTACTCAGAGCGCATCATCCGTGCCCTGGCCGAGCACTACAAGGACGAAGAGGCCATCGTCGCCTGGCAGATTGACAACGAGCTGGGCCACGAGGACAGCGACATCTGCTGGTGCCCCCAGTGCCGCAAAGGGTTCCAGGATTATCTCCGGGAAAAATTCCAGGGGGATATTCAGGCCCTCAACGACACCTACGGCACCACCTTCTGGTCCCAGGAATATAACAGCTTTGACGAAATCTCCCTGCCCTCTCGGACCATTACCACCCACAACCCCGCCCTGCGGCTGGACTGGGAGCGTTTCCGCAGCCGGAGCATCGAGCGCTTTGCCCGTTTCCAGACCGATCTTCTTCATGAGATCATTCCCCACGCTGTGGTCATGCACGACTTTCCCGGCGGCGGGCTTGGCAAGCATGTGGACTACTCCGCCGTTGCCAAGCCTCTGGCCTTTGCCGCCTACAACAACTATCCCGTCTGGGGCGGGCAGCGGGAGCCCCTGCCGCCCAATGAGATTGCCTTTGGACTGGACTACATCCGCGGCCTGAAGCAGAAGAACTTCTGGATCACCGAAGCCATCATGGGCGCCCAGGGTCACGACGTCACCGGCTTTTCCCCCCGTCCCAACCAGGCCAAAATGTGGGCCTACCAGGGGATGGCCCGGGGCTGCGAGTCCGTGTTCTTTTTCCGCTACCGGGGCGCAACCAAGGGTGCGGAACAATTCTGCTACGGCGTGCTGGATGCGGACAATGTGAAGCGGCGGAAATATTATGAGGTCCAGAGCTTCTTCCACCACATCCGGCAATACGCGGGGGCACTGGAGGCCCCCATCCACAGTGAGGTCGCCATTGTCTACGACTATGACTCCCTGGCCGCCTTCCGCATCCAGCGCCAGAGCGTGCTGCTGGACTGCGAGGGGGAGATGAAGCAGTTCCACAAGTTCTTCTACCAGCGGAACATCCCCGTGGATGTGATCCCCGCAGATGGAGATCTGAGCGGGTATAAGGTCCTCATCCTGCCCCAGATGATCGTCACCAAGCCGGAGTTTCAGCAAAAGGTCAAGGAATTTGTCAAAGCCGGCGGAACCCTGGTGCTCACCTACCGGGACTTCGTCAAAGACGCGGACAACAACCTGGTGCTGGGCAAGCAGCTTCCCCTGGACTTTGACTCCTTTGCCGGAGTCTGTGTGGTGGAGACCGAGAGCCTCCAGGCGGGCCAGGAGTTTCCTCTCCTGGGCGAGGGAGACTGCGCCAGCCTCCAGGGACAGGGCGGCACCTTCCGGGACATGCTGGTTCCCCAAGGGGCCCAGGTACTGCTCCGCTACCACGACCCCTTCTATCAGGAGTTTGCCGCCGTCACCCGGATGGCCCAGGAAAAGGGCTTTGTCTACTACCTGGGCTGCAGTCTGGAGGAGAACGTGCTGAGCCGGATTCTGGAGACAATCTCAGCCCAGCATGGCCTTGGTGCAGAGCAGTCCCCCGCCGGCGTGGAGGTGGTCTTCCGCGGAACTGGAGATCAGCAGATCCGCATGGTCATCAACCACAACGCCTGGGAAGTTCCTTATGAAGGGGCAATCCTCGCCCCCTTCCAGTGCCGGATTGACCCTGTAAACCCGGCTCAATAAAATCCCACTTTCTTTATCTGGCTATAAAAGGACCGCAGAACATGGTTCTGCGGTCCTTTTATACTTTATATATGCTGTTTTCAGCTTAAATGGCCTCCAAAGGCATGGCCAACAGCTCCTCCACCGCCTTCTTAGCCTTTTCGTCCAGAGGCCGGAAGGGCGCGCGGCAGAATCCGCAGTCAACGCCCCTTACTGTCCAGCCGTACTTCATGGCGTTGAAAATTCCCACCTTCACCGTGGCCTCTACCCGCAGGTTGATGGCGTGCTGCCAGCGGTAGGCCAGGGCCATGTCGCCCTGCTGGAAGGCTTCCCGCACCCTGTGGAACAACGGCGCAAACAGATTGACCGTGGTACCGATGGTCGCACAGGAGCCCATGGAAAGCGCCCCCAGCAGCTGCTCGTCAAAGCCGTTGATCAGGGCCTTCCCCGGGAATGCCTGGCCCATCCGCTCCAGGCTGTACAGGTTGGTGGAGGTGTGCTTAATGCCCACGATGTTCTCATTGGCCAGCAGCCGTCCGGCGTTGTCCTTGGAGAACTCCACCCCGG
>CAUFAM010000224.1 GCA_959022875.1 uncultured Oscillospiraceae bacterium
GGGGTGCACAGGTCGTCAAAAAAACGGCAGCACTCGTCCAGGTCCTTCAGCTTCAAAATCGTCTCATACAGGGCCATGCTTCTCGGGCGCTTATCCAATTTCGCCATGGTACCACTCCTTTTCCCTTAGGGGGTAATTTACTCCCTTAAAGTGTAGCACACAAAAGCGTAAAGGTAAAGGCTTTTCCCGAAAAAGGGTACAAAAAAACCCCTGCCTGATCCACCATGGATCAAACAGAGGACGAGAAAATCCGTTCCCGCGGTACCACCTCTATTTACCGCCCACTCACGAAGGCGGCCTCAGCGGGTATCCAACAATACCCTGCCCCTGTAACGGGAGGCCCCGTTCCGCTCTACTTAGCCATCTGGCCGTTCCTCGGACAGCTCGGAAGGTGAAATTTCAAACGCACAGCCATGCCCCTCGCACCAACCGGGAACTCTCTGATCAGCCGAATCCTGCGTTCTACTTTGTCTTCGTCAACGCTTTGATGGTTGCATTATACACCTCACTGTATATTTGTCAAGAAAAATTTTTAATCTTTTTTCTCTCCGCCTTTCTTTTTCCTCAAATCTTCCCGGTGCCTCTTGACTTTTTGCCGGAAATCAGGTATGATACTTCAACGGTTTAAAGCTTAAACTCAGCGAAGTGTTTCCGGGATCTTCCCGGTTTGAAAGGAAGGATCGGCTATGCCCATTACCGATTTGCTGGAGCGCAACAGCAAGCTTTACGGCGAGGAGATCGCCCTGGTGGAAATTAACCCCGAAATTCAGGAGCGCCAGCGGGTGACCTGGAAGGAGTATGAGCTCATTCAGCCCACCTCCTCCGCCCCTTACCGCCGTGAGATTACCTGGTCGGTCTTTGACGAGAAGGCCAACCGTGTGGCCAACATGCTCCTCAGCCGGGGCATCCGCAAGGGGCAGAAAGTTGCCATTTTGCTGATGAACTGCCTGGAATGGCTGCCTATTTACTTTGGAATTTTAAAATCCGGGGCCATTGCGGTGCCCCTGAACTTCCGCTACACCTCCGAGGAGATCGACTACTGCCTGAAGCTGGCGGATGTGGACGTGCTGTTTTTCGGCCCGGAATTCATCGGCCGCGTGGAGACGATTGTACCCAAGATCTCCCACCAGATGCTCCTCTTCTTTGTGGGGGATACCTGCCCCTCCTTTGCCGAGGATTACCACCGGGCCACAGCCAACTGTTCCTCCATGGCCCCCAAGGTGCTCATTGACGACGAGGACGAGGGCGCCATCTACTACTCCTCCGGCACCACCGGCTTTCCCAAGGCCATTCTGCTCAAGCATCAGGCCCTTCTCCAGTCTGCCCGCATGGAGGCCATCCACCACCAGACCACCCACGAAGATGTATTCTTATGCATCCCGCCCCTTTACCACACGGGTGCCAAAATGCACTGGTTCGGCTCCCTGTTCACCGGCAGCAAGGCCGTGCTGCTGAAAGGCAACTCCCCCCAGGCTATCTTTGAGGCCGCCTCCTCCGAGCGCTGTACCATCGTGTGGCTGCTGGTGCCCTGGTGCCAGGACATTCTGGCCGCTCTGGACCGGGGAGACCTGAAGATCGAGGACTACCAGCTCTCCCAGTGGCGGCTTATGCACATCGGCGCCCAGCCGGTGCCCCCCTCCCTCATCAAGCACTGGATGAGCTACTTCCCTCACCACAAATACGACACCAACTACGGCCTGTCCGAGTCCACCGGTCCGGGCTGTGTCCACTTAGGTATGGACCACATCCACAAGGTGGGTGCCATCGGGGTCCCCGGCTACGGCTGGGAGGTCAAAATTGTGGACGAGCAGGATGTCCCCGTCCCCCGGGGCGAGGTGGGCGAGCTGTGCGTCAAGGGCCCGGGCGTGATGGTGTGCTATTATCACAATCCCGAAGCCACTGCCGAAGTGCTCAAGGACGGCTGGCTCCACACCGGCGATATGGCCCGTCAGGACGAGGACGGCTTTTACTTCCTGGTAGACCGGAAAAAGGACGTCATCATCTCCGGCGGTGAGAACCTCTACCCTGTGCAGATCGAGGATTTCCTCTCCGCCTACCCCAAGGTTCACGATGTGGCGGTCATCGGCCTGCCTGACAAGCGTCTGGGCGAGATCGCCGCAGCCATCATCCAGATCAAGGACGGCATGACCTGTACCGAAAGTGAAATCAACCAGTTCTGCATGGACCTGCCCCGGTATAAGCGCCCCCGGAAGATCATCTTCGCCGACGTTCCCCGCAATCCCACCGGCAAGATTGAAAAGCCCAAGCTGCGGGAGCAGTACTGCGGCGTGCGTCTGGTGGAGGCCCAGAACAAGGCCTGATTTCTCCATATGTCAAAAATCCCGTGGAGCCATGGGCCCCACGGGATTTTTCTGCAAATAACGCTCAGTCCACACTGGTTTCCAGATCCGTCCAGCTGAGCTCCAGCCCCTCAATGGACTGCCAGGTGGGGAACTTTTCCTCCAGTTCCTCCCAGGTAATAAACCAGAATTTATATACAATCCCCAGATGGGCGGGCAGGATATCCTCAATGATCACCTTCAGCTCCTGAAAACCAGGGGGCTCTCCGGCAATGCCCGGGAAAAACACCGCCACCTGCCCCACGCCCAGCTCTTTTACCAGAGCGGGCACTCCGCATCCGGATATGGTGTCGTTGATGGCTGCCAGGGTAAAGCTGTCCCCGCCAATGCGCAGCAGGGCGGCCAAGGCGGAACCCATGGCCCGTGGGTCCGTGGCCACGGGCCGACGCACCAAAAGCCGGGCAATGTTCTCAAGGCCCCAGTCCTGAGCGGTCACCAGGGAGCTCTCCCGCTGGACCTCCTCCATCCACTGCATGCACTGATCCAGCCCTTTCCCCTGGGCCTCCAGTTCCCCGCCGTTAAACGGCGCTTTCAGGTCATAGACCCCCAGAGGGCGCAGCAGTTCCCGCAGATGGTCCGCGTGACTCATGTCATCCCCTCCACATGCAGTTCTCCCAGTGTGGGCAGCACATCTGCCTCCACCGTCAGGTCGGCGGCTGGGGCA
>CAUFAM010000225.1 GCA_959022875.1 uncultured Oscillospiraceae bacterium
GTTCCGCAACACCGCCCGGTACTGCCTGGGCAACCTGGACGGCTTTGACCCCAACCACCTGGTGGCCCCTCAGGAGATGCTGGAGCTGGACAAGTGGGCCGTCACCAAGCTCAATGAGCTGGTGGAGAAGTGCTTTGCCGCCTATGACAACTACGAGTTCCACGTGGTCTCCCACGCCATCAACGACTTCTGCGTGGTGGAGCTGTCCTCCTTCTATCTGGACATCATCAAGGACCGGCTCTACTGTGAGGAGAAGGACGGCCTCAGCCGCCGCTCCGCCCAGACTGCTCTGTTCCTGATTCTGGACACCATCACCAAGCTCTTCGCCCCCATCCTGTGCTTCACCTGCGACGAAATCTGGCAGGCTATGCCCCACCGGGAGGGCGACGACGGCCGCAATGTGGTGCTCAACGAGATGAACAAGCCCTTTGCCGACTATGCTCTCTCCGCAGACGACATGGCCAAGTGGGACAAGGTCATCACCGTCCGCGACGCCGTCAACGGCGCGCTGGAGGCCGCCCGGAACGAGAAGAAGATCGGCAAGAGCCTGGAGGCCGCAGTGGCGCTCACCGTGCCCGCCGAGGACGCCTTCCTGGCCCAGATGGACGAGGATTACCTGGCCGACCTGTTCATCGTCTCCCAGGTGCGCATCACCGTGGGCGAGGCCCTCTCCGTGGCCGTGGCCCAGGCCCAGGGCGAGAAGTGCGAGCGCTGCTGGAAGCACCACCCGAAGGTAGGCGCCGACGCCAAACACCCCACTCTCTGCCCCCGGTGCGCCAAGGTCATGGCCACCATCGTGCTGGACTAAGCCATTCTGCCCCGGGGCCCCGTTCGGGGTACCCCGGGGTTCCCCTTTTCCCCGGCCCGGGCCTCTGCCGGGGTATGGAACGTATTCCCCATCAAGCAATTTTGCTGCACAGGAGGGTTTTTATGAAAACACGTGTCATCACCATCAGCCGTGAATTTGGCAGCGGCGGAAGAACCGTGGGCAAACAGACGGCCAAACTGCTGAACATCCCCTGCTATGACCAGGAGGTCATCGAGAAGGTGGCCGCAGAGAGCGGCTTTGCCAAGGAATACATCAAGGAGCGAGGGGAGTACTCCCCCTACGGCGGCTGGTTTGCCCAGGCCCTGACCGGCCGCTCCGCCCAGGGCACCTCTCCCCAGGACGAGCTGTGGGTCATCCAGCGCAAGGTGATCCTGGAGCTAGCCCAGAAGCCCTGCGTCATTGTGGGCCGCTGCGCAGACTACATCCTCCGGGACGAGGCCGACCTGCTGAAGGCCTTTATCTACGCGGACATGGAAAAGCGGGCCGACCGCATTGTCCGCCTCTACGGCGAGACCGACGAGGCCCCCATCAAGCGCCTGAAGGACAAGGACAAGCGCCGGGCTGCCTACTATAACTTCTACACTGACACCCAGTGGGGCAGCGTCCACAGCTACCACATCTCTCTGGACAGCGGCGCGCTGGGCATCGACAAGTGCGCGGAAATTCTGGCCGGTCTCTATTAAATAAACTTCATAAAAACCGCCCGGCGCTGGAATGCGCCGGGCGGTTTTCACCTTTCTTCGTCGCTCGTTTCCTGGGAGGCCAGATAGTCCTCCATCACCCTCACCACCAGGGCGGATACACTGCTCATTTCCTTTCGTGCCTGCTGCTCCAGGCGGTTTTTCAGATCCTTGGTCACCCGGATGCCCAGCTGCGCGTCAATTTTTGCCATGGCACTCCCCTCCTTTTTTCCTATTATAAAGCGCTTGGGCCCCTTTGTCCATTTCCGTTGGGCCGCCACAAAATCGGTTCATGTTTCCTTTGCTCCACCACATCTTGCATTCTGAGGTAAATGCGGAAATTTTTTTGAAAATTCACGGCTTTTTTCTTTACATTGTGGGAAAAGTATGATATATTATCCCAGCATGAAAATGCAAGATCACGCCCATCTCCTTCGTTTCGGGAGAAAGCCCGGGCAAGAGTCCGGGGGTTCACCTGCCCGATACGCAGAAGATCGGAGATCCCCACGGGGGCTCCCGGGGCAAATTATGTTGAAAGGTGGAATTTCCCATGATCCGTAAGGACGAGAAGACGGCCGTTATCGAGGCCAACCGCACCCACGCAACCGATACTGGTTCCCCCGAGGTCCAGATCGCTATCCTGACCGCTCGCATCAACGAGCTGACCGAGCACCTGAAGGTGCACATCCACGACAACCACAGCCGCCGCGGCCTGTACAAGATGATCGGTAAGCGCCGCAAGCTGCTGGACTACCTGATGGCCAAGGACATCGAGCGTTACCGCGCCATCATTGCCAAGCTGGGCATCCGTAAGTAAGAAGAAGCGCGTAGGATAGGCGTGCAGGGGAGCTTGGACCGGAGCGACGGATACAAACCAAGCAGGGCAGGGCCCGGCTGTTTGTGTCCGGAGTCTCAGGGAAAGCGACCCGGCCGCGCGCCCAATCCGCAGCGTGACATCACGAGATGCGGAGCGCCCAGTCCGCAGCGTGACAACTATGTGCCGCATAGGGCAGCGTTTTACCGCGCTGCCCTATGTTCACATATAAAACAAACCAAAACCGGGGGCGATCCCGCTTCTTTAGCAGTTGAACGCAGACACGGCGCGCATGGAACACATGTCTTCGTGTCCGGGTTCAAGTGCTAAAAGGTGAGTCCTCCCGGTAAACCTGTACAAAAGGAGGACTACAACATGTCTACTGTCATCAAGCACAAGCAGTTCAACAACTTCAAGAGCTGGACTATGGACCTGTGCGGCCGCCCCCTGACCATCGAGGTGGGCAAGGTGGCTGAGCTGGCCAGCGCCAGCGCCATGGTCAAGTACGGCGACACCACCGTGATGGTGGCCGTCACCGTCTCCCCCCGTCCCCGTGACGGCATCGACTTCTTCCCCCTCAGCGTGGAGTTTGAGGAGAAGCTGTACGCCGTGGGCCGCATCCCCGGCTCCTTCATGCGCCGTGAGGGCCGTCCCTCTCTGCCCGCCGTGCTGGCCAGCCGCCTGATCGACCGGCCCA
>CAUFAM010000226.1 GCA_959022875.1 uncultured Oscillospiraceae bacterium
GGCGGCCGGTAAGGAGGCGCATATGAACGCACTCATTGAATTTCAGCAGGTGTGCTAATATTACCACATGGGCGATTCCACCGTGGTGGCGGCCGACCACATCTCCTTTGAAATCTTTCCGGGGGAATTTGTGGCCATTGTGGGCTCCTCCGGCTCGGGAAAATCCACCTGCATGAACATCATCGGCTGTCTGGATGTCCCATCGGAAGGAACCTACCTCCTCAACGGCCAGGACGTGGGACAGATGAACAAAAACCAGCTGGCCGAGGTACGAAACCGTTTGTTAGGATTTATTTTTCAGCAATATAACTTGCTGCCCAAGCTTAACCTGGTGGAAAACGTAGAGGTTCCCCTCATGTACGCCGGAGTCCCCAAAAAGGAGCGGCGGGACCGGGCCAGAAAGGCCCTGGAGGAGGTCGGTCTGGGAGACAAATGGCGTCACCGTCCCATGGAGCTGTCCGGCGGACAGCAGCAGCGGGTCTCTATCGCCCGGGCCCTGGTGGGCCACCCCGCGGTCATCCTGGCTGACGAACCCACCGGCGCGCTGGACTCCCGCACCGGGCGCGAGGTGCTTGGTATGCTCCAGGACCTGCACAGCCAGGGACACACGGTAGTACTAATCACCCACGACAACTCCATTGCCGTCCAGGCCCAGCGCATTATCCGTCTGGAGGACGGTCAGGTGGTCTATGACGGCCCCTCCGACGCCCCCGACGCCGTGGTCACCCCCCGGGCAGAGAGGAGGGCAAGGGTATGAAACTGACCGAATCCCTGCAGCTGGCGTTGAAAAACATTGTGTCCAGTAAAGTGCGTACCCTGCTCACCATGCTGGGCATCATCATCGGCGTGGCCGCTGTCATTGTCATCGTTGGCCTGGGCAACGGCCTGGAGACCTACGTCACCGACAGCTTTGCCAGCATGGGCACCAACACCCTCACGGTGTCTGTCATGTCCCGGGGCTCCACCCGCTCCCTGGATGCAGATGATATGTACGACATCGTCTCCGACAACAGTGATTATCTGGATCTTTGCTCGCCCACAGTGTCCATGATGGGCTCGGTAAAAATCGGCTCTGAGACGGTGAGCACTACCTCCTCCCTGGGGGTCAGCGAGGAATATCTGGACATTGCAGGCATGACGGTGGCCTCCGGCCGGGGGCTTCAATACAGCGACATGCTCACCCGCGCCAAGGTCTGCGTCATCGGCGCCTACTTAAACCAGGCCTATTTCGGCGGAAACGCCGTGGGCCAGACTCTCCGGGTGGGCGGCCAGAGTCTGGAGGTGGTAGGGGTGCTGGCCCAGAAGGGAGATACGCTGGAAGAAGGCGGCAGCGACGACTGCCTCTACCTCCCCTATACCACCGCCGAGCGCCTGTCCGGCTCGGCCAGCACCTACACCGTTACCATGCGCAATGAAGACTATATTGACGAGAGCGTGGCCGCCCTGGAAGCCTCCCTCTATGAGGTCTTTGCCAGTGACGACTACTACACCGTCACCAGCATGGCCGAGATGCTGGATACCATGACCAGCATGATCAATATTCTGGTGGGCGTGCTGGCGGGCATTGCTGCCATCTCCCTGGTAGTGGGCGGAATCGGAATCATGAACATTATGCTGGTTTCCGTCACCGAACGCACCCGTGAAATCGGCATCCGCAAGTCCCTGGGCGCCAAGGAGCGCTACATCATGCAGCAGTTTGTCATTGAGGCCGCCGCCACCAGTGCGCTGGGCGGAATCATCGGGATTCTCATTGGAGATGCGCTCTCTGCCGTGGCCACCATGGTTGTGACGCGGGTTTCCCAGGAATCTCTCACTGTGGCTCCCACCCTTGGAGCTGTGCTGCTGGCCTTTGGCATTTCGGTGGGCATTGGGATCCTGTTTGGGTACCTTCCGGCTAAGAAAGCCGCCCGCCTCAATCCTATCGATGCCCTTCACTACGATTAGTTAGGAGTTTTGTATATGAAAAAACGTATCATATCCGGCCTGCTCTGCCTGTGTCTGGCCCTGGGACTTCTGTGCACCGGGGCCGGGGCAGTCAGCAGCAGCTCCAAGCTGGAGGCCATCCGGGCACTGGGCATTCTGGAGGGGGATGAGACAGGCAGCCTCAACCTCTCCAGCCAGGTGACCCGGGCCGAATTTGCCGTTATGCTGGCTGCCGCCTCCCCTTATGGAGAATCGGTCAGTTCCTACGGAAGCTCCCTGTTCACCGACGTAAAAAGCGGCCACTGGGCCAGCGGCTACGTCCGCCTGGCTGTGGAGCAGGGGTGGATGAGCGGCTATGTGGACGGCACCTTCCGCCCCGACCAATCTATCACCCTGGAAGAGGGCTGTACCGCCCTGCTTCGCCTGCTGGGCTATGATGCCAGCTCCCTCACCGGCTCCTACCCCACCGCCCAGCTGTCCAAGGCGGACAGTCTGGGGCTGCTGGACGATGTGACCGCCACTCAAGGAGCGGTCCTTACCCGCCAGAACTGTGTGGACCTCATCTATAATGCCCTGGTGGCCCAGACCAGCACCGGCAGCACCTACGGCACCTCTCTGGGCTACACGGTGTCCAACGGTGAAATTGACTACGCCTCCCTAATCTCCGCCGAGACCAAGGGCCCCTACGTCTCCACCGACGGTTCCCTCTCCCTGCCTTTCTCCCTGAGTTCGGCCACCGTCTACCGAAACGACACTCTCTCTTCCGCCAGTGCGGTGGAGGCCTATGATGTGTACTACTACAACGAAGGAATGGGTACGGTTTGGGTTTACCATAACCGGGCCTCGGGCACCCTCACCGCCCTCTCTCCCAGCAAGGTCGCTCCTACCTCCGCCACCGTGGCCGGAGTTACCTATGAGATCGGCACCTCCCAGGCCGCCTATCAGCTCTCCAGCCAGGGGCAGTTTGGGGAAGGCGACCTGGTCACCCTCCTGCTGGGCATGAATGGAGAAATCGTGGAGGTTCTGGACCCCCAGGACAGTGAAAGCACCTACTACGGCTCGGTGGTCTCCAGCACCAAGGGGGCCTCCACCGCC
>CAUFAM010000227.1 GCA_959022875.1 uncultured Oscillospiraceae bacterium
TGCCCGGCATGATAGAGGAGGAGCAGCTGGCGCTGCTGGCCACCGATGGGATGCTGGTCAAGCGCCCGGTGCTGGTGGGTGAGAACTTCGTCCTGGTGGGCTTTAAGGCCGAGCAGTGGGAACAAGCGCTGAAAAACCTGTAAAAAAGTAAAAAGATTCCAGCCTATCTTTGCTGCTGCCGGAGAAACAGGGGACGGCGGCAGCTTTGTTGGAAAAGGTGGAAGGGGTCTCCACGTTTGTGGAGGAACAACTCCGGCCATAATGAGAGGGCGGGCGGCAATCGTGCCGCCTGCTTTTCTTTTTTCGAACGAAGCGGCAGCAGAAAAAAGGGGGTGGAATTTTGGAACAGGAACCAAAGCAGAAATTTGGCCCCGGGATTTGGGGCATGGTTTCAGCAACGGCGCTTCTGGGGGTGTGTCTGGCCCTTTGCCTGTGGACGGGGAGCGCAGGGGAAGCTTCTCCGGTGGAAGCGGTGTCCGCCGCGGCCCTGTTTGAGGCGCCCAGCCAAAGCGTTGTGCACACCAGCACCGCAGTGGAGGGAAAGACTGTGATTCCCATAGGCAAGGCGGTGGGGATCAAACTCTTTTCCGACGGCGTGCTGGTGGTCGGCTTGTCCCCGGTGGAGACGGAAGAGGGCAGCTGTTACCCCGGACGGGATTGCGGCCTGAAGGAAGGAGACGTGATCACCCACATCAACGGGGAAGAGGTGGACACCATTGAGCAGGTGCAGGCGGTGGTGGCCCAGCAGCGGGATACGCCTCTGACCATCCAGGCCGTCCGGGGCCAGCAGCAGCTTCAGCTGACCGTGGAGGCGGCAGAGAACAGCCAGGGCAATTACCAGCTGGGCATCTGGCTGAGAGACTCCATGGCGGGAATCGGCACCATGACCTTCTATGACCCGGACAGCGGCATGTTTGCCGCCCTGGGCCACGGCATTAACGACGTGGACACAGCCATGCTCATGCCTCTGGAATCGGGGAGTATTATGCCCGCCAGCGTGTCCGACGTGAAAAAGGGGGAGAGCGGCTCTCCCGGTGAGCTTCACGGCCAGTTTGACCTGAAGAAGGATCTGGGTACCCTCTACGCCAATACGGAGCTGGGGATTTTCGGGCAGATGCCTCTGGAAAATCTGGAGACCCAGCAGCAGCCCGTCCCGGTGGCCAGCCGGGAGCAGGTGGAGGTGGGCCACGCCACCATTTTGTCCAACGTCCGGGGGGATCAGGTGGAGGAATTCGACATTGAGATCACCAAGGTCTATTCCACGCAGGAGAACACCCGAAACCTGATGATCCAGGTCGCCGATCCGGAGCTTCTTGCCCTGACGGGCGGGATTGTGCAGGGAATGAGCGGCTCGCCCATTTTGCAAAACGGCCGTCTGGTGGGTGCGGTGACCCATGTGCTGGTCAACGACGCCACCCGGGGCTACGGAATTTTTGCGGAAAACATGTTCCGTCAGGCAACGGGAAGCCAGGCACAGGCCTCCTGAAGCGAAAAAAACGGGGTTCGGGCCAAATGACCCGAACCCCGCATTATTTACAAATATTAGAAATAATGTCGAATTATAGTGTTTAGCGTCTAAAAGTATTACATTAATTTCCAAATAATGACTTGCATAACCGGTCTGAGTGTGCTAAATTGTATTTGGTCAGTCGAAACGCCCCAGGTTGACACAGGATGGGGCTGTTGGTGGCTGAATGTCAGGTTTGCACAAGGAGGAAGGAAGAAATGGACGCAATGAAACGAATTCTGCTGGCGGACACCGGCGTTGAATTTCGCGGCATTTTATCAGACGCCCTGGCCAAGGAGAGCGACCTTCAGGTAGTGGGCGAGACGGCGGACGGGGCGGAGCTTGTGGCCATGGCCCGGGATCTGAAGCCCGATGGGGTGATTATGGAGATGGTACTCACGGGGATGGACGGGCTTGAGGTGCTGGATGAGCTGTCCGCGCTGAAGGAGCGGCCCAAGATTCTGGTGCTGTCCAGCTACATTGGAGGCAATGTCATTGGAGAGGCCGCCGCCCGGGGGGCGGATTTCTTCCTGGCCAAGCCCTGCAAGCTGTCCACGGTGACCCAGCGGCTGAGGCAGGTGATGTCCCCGGGGGGATTGGAATCGGAGCGGGAGACCGGTGCTGATCTGGAACGCCAGGTGACCGCCATCATCCACGAAGTGGGTGTGCCCGCTCATATCAAGGGCTATCAGTATCTGAGAGAGGCCATCATGATCGCGGTGAAGGACATGGATGTCATCAACGCGGTGACGAAGGTTCTCTATCCCGAAGTGGCCAAGACCTTCGGCACCACCGCCAGCCGGGTGGAGCGGGCCATCCGCCACGCCATTGAGGTGGCCTGGGACCGGGGAGACCTGGAAACGCTGCAAAAATATTTTGGCTATACCGTCTCCAACGCAAAGGGAAAGCCCACCAACAGTGAGTTTATTGCCATGATTGCCGACCGCCTGCAGCTGGAGCGGCGGGACCGGGCGGCCGGATAAAGTGCCTTGACATTCCCTCCTGAATTTGCTATGCTTTTTCGAGTATAAACGAGGCGGTGCGTCAAAAAGCGCCGGATTTCGTCGAATGGGGAGGGAAGAAGATATGCACATTGATTATGTACCCCGGGGAGTGTGCTCCAGGGCCTTTCATATTGACGTGGAGGACGGTACCATTCAGTCGGTCCGGGTGGTGGGCGGCTGCCACGGAAATTTGCAGGGGATTTCCGCCCTGCTGAAGGGGATGAAGGTGGAGGAGGCCATTGCCCGGCTGGACGGGATCCACTGCGGCTCCAAGCAGACCTCCTGCCCGGACCAGATTGCCCAAGCTCTGAAGACCACCCTTTGAAAAAACATAAAAGAGAGGCACAGCCAGTTGGCTGTGCCTCTTTTTACATATGTAAAGTTGTTGCGCTTAACTTGCCTTAAAACAAAAGTTATCTCCGGCTGCCCCGGTAGTTGCCCCGGCGGCGTCCGCCCACCCCGGCACGGTAGCGGCGGCGCTTGCGGAAGACAAACAGCTTCAGCA
>CAUFAM010000228.1 GCA_959022875.1 uncultured Oscillospiraceae bacterium
ACCACGATGACGTGGCGGCCGGTAATGTCTTCGGACAGGTCCTTGGTGATCTGGACCTGGCCGCTGGAGGTGGTGCCGCTTCCGTAGGAGGAGACGGACATAAAGTCCAGGGTGCAGGGCAGGTCAATGGCCCGGCACAGGTCGGCCATAAAAATAAAGGAGCCCCGGAGCACGCTGATGAGCATGACCTCCTTGCCCTGATAGTCGCGCTCGATCTCCCGGGCGATTTCGGCCACCCGGGTCTTCAGCTGTTCCTCGCTAAAAAGAATCTCCTGAATATCCTGTTCCAACATATGAATTTTCATTCCTTTCCATTATCTCTCACTTCAAAAGGGAAACGGTCAGCTTAAGGGTGCTACGGTAATATGCCAGGCGCCCTGTCCCGCTTTGGGAGAGAAGGCCCGGTCCGGGCCCAGCCCGGCCACGGCGGCTACCGAACCGCCGCACTCAAAAACAGGAATGGCCTCCCGCTGAAAGCGGGGGAGCTTTTCCTGGATCATCCATTTTTTTATGCTTTTGCCCAGCCGGTCGGGCGGGGTGAGACGGTCGCCAGTACGGCGGGGCCGGACGGATACCAGTCCGGTGCGCTCCCTGCTGAGCCAGAAGTCCCAGGGGCCCTGGGGCTGTCCCTCATAGGTCTGGGCCTGGCAGGTGATGAGCCAGCAGCCCGTTTCCAGCTGTCCCGGAAGGGGGAGCAGGCCGGGCTCCAGGGGAATAGGCCCCAGACTTGGCACCAGCAGCAGCCGTCCATAGCAGCGCCGGGCGGTGCAGCTGTGAGGAAGGTGAACCTGGGCGGAGGGGTTGTCTTCCCGGCACAGGTTCCAAATAGCAGTGAGGTGGGTGCTGCCGCAGTTTTGATCCCCGTCCCAAAGCCGGCCCAGCAGCATGCGGATGGCCCGAAAGGCAATGGGAGCGGGGGACTGGGCCAGAAGAGCGGCCTGGATGGACAGCCCGTCCTCCTCAGTCTGGGCCTGATCGGCCAACTGCTGGGCTTCCTGGGTCAAAAAGGCCTCGTCCGAGCGCAGCAGGGCCGCCGTCTGGGCCATGCGGGAGAGAAACCCGGGGGAGATGTCCTCCAGCACCGGAATGACCTGGTGGCGGATCCGGTTGCGGGTGTAGCTGTCGTCCTGGTTGGAGCTGTCCTCCATATGGGGCAGGGCATAATGAAAGAGGTAGTCCTCCACCTCCCGGCGGGTGGTGGTAAGCAGGGGGCGGATCAGGTTGTCCCGGCGGGGCGGGATTCCCCCAAGCCCCCGCAGGCTGCTACCCCGGGCCAGGTGGAAGAGGATGGTCTCGGCGTTGTCGTTGGCGGTGTGGGCGGTGGCGATCAGCTGGGCGCCCACGCTCTGGGCGGTGTGCTGAAGAAAGGCATAGCGCATCTCCCGGGCCGTCTCCTCCAGGCCGGTGCCCTGAAGCTTGGCCTGGGCGGCCACATCCCCCTGCCCGGTGTATAGATGCACCCCGGGAAGGAGCGAGCCGTCCTTCAGCCGCTGGGGCCCGCAGCACAGAGAGACAAACTGCTCCACAAACTGCTTATCCCGAAGGGATTCCTCCCCCCGGAGCTGATGGTTATAGTGGGCGGCGGAGAGGGTAAAAGGGAACTGCTCCCGCAGGTGATAGAGGGCGTGGAGCAGACAGATAGAATCCGCCCCCCCGGACACGGCGCACAGCACGTGGCTGCCCCGGGGGATGAGGGACAGCTCCCGGATATAGGTCTCCATGGACTTGAGCATACGGGCCTCCTTAGCACACGCAGGATGGACAGGAAGAACACCGGGACATCTGCGTGGGGATGGTCCGCTGCTGCCTGAATGGGGAGGGGTCAGAACTCGCTGTGCTGCCACTCCATGTCGTTGAAGGTGGTGAATTCCGGCTGCCACTGGAGCTGAACCGTACCGGTTTCGCCGTGGCGGTTTTTTGCAATAATGCACTCGGCCAGATTGGGGTTCTCGGTGTCCCGGTTGTAGTAGCCCTCCCGGTAGAGGAAGAGGACAATGTCCGCGTCCTGCTCGATGGCACCCGACTCACGAAGGTCGGAGAGCATGGGCCGCTTGTCGGTACGGCTCTCGTTGGCACGGGAGAGCTGGCTGAGGCACAGTACCGGAACGTTGAGCTCCTTGGCCATGATCTTCAGGGAGCGGGAGATGTCTGAGACGATCTGCTGGCGGTTTTCCCCCGAGCGGCTGTTCTTGCCTCCGGCGGACTGCATGAGCTGAAGGTAGTCGATGACTACAAGACCCAGGTTTTCCACCCGGCGGCACTTGGCGTTGATGTCGGCCACCGACAGGGCCGGGTTGTCGTCGATGAGAATCTGGGTCCGGTTGAGGGCGGCCGAGGCGGCGGCGATTTTGGTCCAGTCCTCCTCGGTGAGCTTTCCGGTGACCAGCTTTTTGTTGTCCACAAAGCACTCGCTGGAGATAAGACGCAGGGCCAGCTGCTCCCGACTCATTTCCAAAGAGAAGAAGGCCACACTCTTGCCCGACTTTTTGCCCGCGTCCAGCAGGATGTTCAAGGCCATGGAGGTCTTGCCCATGCCGGGACGGGCGGCCAGGAGAATGAGGTCAGATTTGTTAAGACCCGAGATGGCCCGGTCCAGATCCCGCAGGCCCGTGGACATGCCGGGAATGGCGGCATCGCTGGCGGCCAGCTCTCCCAGGCGGTCGTACACATCAATGAGGACCGTGGAAATGGGGGTCAGGCCCCGGGCGGCGCGCCCCTGGCGTATGGAGTAAATGCGCTGTTCCGCCCGGTCCAGGATGGTCTGGCCTGTGTCGGTGCCCTGCTGGACCATGGCGGTCAGATCGCCGGCCACCTCTGCCACCTGGCGCAGCAGGCTCTTGTCTTTAAGAATGTCGATGTATTCCCGCACGTTGGCCGCGGTGGGGGTGGTGTCCATGAGCTGAAGCAGGTAACTGCGGGAGGTTTCCACATAGTACCCGTTTTGCTTCATGTGCTCCAGCACCGTCACCGGGTCGATGGTGAGGGAGTAGTTGAACATGGAGTAGATGGTCTC
>CAUFAM010000229.1 GCA_959022875.1 uncultured Oscillospiraceae bacterium
AGGATAGAGCCGTTGATCTTCTCATGCAGGTGCTCAAACACCTGGATCAGGTTGGTGAAGGACCACAGGTCGATGCCAGCCTCCGGCTCGTCAAAGACGGAGAGCTTGGTGCTCCGGGCCATGATCATGGCAATCTCAATGCGCTTGAGCTCGCCGCCGGACAGGGAGGCGTCCACCTCCCGGTCGATATAGTCCTTGGCGCACAATCCCACCTCAGACAGATAGTTGCAGGCCTCGGGCACGCCGATGTTCTTGCCGCTGGCCAGGGTGATCAGGTCCTTCACCGTCAGGCCCTTGAAGCGCACCGGCTGCTGAAAGGCGAAGCTGATGCCCCGGCGGGCCCGGTCGGTAATGTTCAGGCCGGTGATGTCCTCTCCATCCAGGAGAATTTTGCCCTGGGTGGGGGTCAGAATTCCGGCGATGATCTTGGCCAGGGTGGACTTGCCGCCCCCGTTGGGGCCGGTGATGGCCACAAAGCGCTCGTTGATGGTCAGGCTGATGTCGTGCAGGATCCCCTTGTTATCCCCATCCTGCTCCACATCATAGCTGATGTGCTGCAATTCCAGCATGAAAATCTCCTCCGTATAATCCTTCCGGCCGCAGGCCGGTTTTCTCTGTCATTGTGCCCCAATTTTCTTCCGGACAAACCGGACAGGGGCGCCTTGTCCTTCAAGGCGTCCCTATTCTACCATATGGGGAAGGATTTGTAAATCCTTTTTCCTACTATTTTTGTAGGTTTTAAACTTCCTCCGGAATTCCCACCCAGAGGCGTACCACATCTCCCTTTGCCAGGCTCACGCTCTGGTCAAAGGTAAACTTCAGATCCCGGTGGCCGTTGCCCTGGCTCCACCAGAGGACCCCCGGAACGCTCTGGCCGTTTTTGGTGACCTGGAAATACTGTGCGGCCTGGGCGCGCTGCTCGGAGGTATTCTCCTGGACAAAGCCCTCTTTGGTCACATCGGGCAGGCCCATGGCCGCAAGGGCACGGTAGGCCTGGGAATAGGGGGCGTCATTGTCCTAAACATTGTCCCCATAGTGGGCAACGGTGATGCCTTCTTGATTGATGATGATGCACATGGACTTCCAGGGCAGGTCACCCCGGCTCAACTGGGGCTGGTAGGTTTCCACATCCATCCCCACCTCCAGAACCAAAGGCTCCCCGGGGGCGGTGGCCTCCCCTTGGCCGGACTCACAGACACACTCCCACTGCTCCAGAGGCTGCGACAGAGGCTCCATGGCCGTGACCGTCCCGCTTGCCGTGTCAAAGGTGCAGCGGGTCAGGCCCCAGTTTCGTTCGGTCATATCTTCATAGAGTTCTTTGACGGGCGTGATAAAGGTCAGCTGATCCCCTGACGGGTCAAAGGCAATCTCGGTGGGCTCCAGGTAGAACTCCGGGCCGAAGGGGTAATAGGGCAGCAGCTGGTCAATCTGGGTCTGCTTGCCGCTTTGGTCGACATAGAGCATTCTGCAGGTGCTGCCGTGGGGGGTGCCCCCCTGGGTATAGACCGCCAAAGTCCCCCGGGGCCCGGGGTAGCACGCAAGCCTAGTGGACAGCCCCGACTCGCCCAGCTCTGCCTCCAGCCGGTCCAGGGCCAGCTGCACCGGGTCCTGGGCCACCTGGAACTGGGCAAGCTTTTCCTCCCCGTTCCAGTTCAGCTCCCCATAGGGCAGCAGGTCAGAGAGGTAGACCATCACATGGCCTCCGATGTTGAAGGACTCCGTCTCCTCCCCCGCCACATAGACCTTGATGTCTGAGGCGTAGATGGGGTAGGCCGCATCCCCCACCTTCCCTTCGGGAGGCTGGGGAACATACTCCGGCGTTTCCACACTCACGCCGCCGGGGCGTATGCTTTCGGGCCAGACGTAGACGGACCGGCCCTCCTCATTCCAGTAGACATAAAACCCATACCAGTTCAGATCCTGTACCATCACAGCGGTGCGGCCCCCCACGTTATAGGAGGCGATGGGGTGGCCGTCGATTTCTGCCACAATGTCGGTATAGAGGGCATGGCCGATGACTTCCTCTGCCGCATGGACGTTCACGGTGAGGCCGGCGGTGAGAGCCAGGGACAACGCAAGGGCGAAAACCTTCTTCATGGTGCGTCTCCTTTCCCGGAAATGCAGATTTTTGGCTTTCTTTTTTCATTATATCCCTTTTCCCCTTGCAACTCAAGAAGATTTGTGCTATATATAAGGGTACTGAAATGTGTGGAACGGGAAAATAGCGGACATTTGCTCAGCAGAGAAAGGCGGCCATCGGCTGAAAGCCGCCTTGGAGGAAATCCGCTTGGTTCGCCCGGGAGCGGCCCCTGAGAGGGGGACGGCCTGACCCGCCGTTACCGGGGTCTTAAGTGCGCGCCCTGTGCGCGAATGCGGGTGGTACCGCGGAAGCTCTGCCTTTCGTCCCAGTGTGTTGGGAGGAAAGGCTTTTTTGCTGCCAAAATGACAAATACACATCTGAAAGGAAGAACGCAGATGAAAGAACAGTTAGCCAACATCCGGGCCCAGGCTCTCTCCGCCTTTGAGGGCGCTCAGGACCTGGCCGCTCTGGACGCCCTGCGCGTTCAGTATCTGGGCAAGAAGGGTGAACTCACCGCTGTCTTAAAGCAGATGGGCAAGCTCTCCGCCGAGGAGCGCCCCGCCATGGGCCAGCTGGCCAACGAGGTCCGCGCCGCCCTGGAGCAGGCCATTGAGCAGGCCACCAAAAAGCTGGAGGCCCAGGCCCTGGAGCAGCGCCTGCGGGACGAGGCCCTGGACGTGACCGTCCCCGGCAAGAGCGTGAAGCTGGGCCACAAGCACCCCATGTATATCGCCCTGGACGAGATTAAGGACATCTTTGTGGGCATGGGCTTCACCGTTCTGGACGGCCCCGAGGTGGAGCTGGCTGAGCTGAACTTTGACCGCCTCAACGCCGAGGAGGGGCACCCCTCCCGGGACTGGTCGGACACCTTCTATTTTGACGAGGACAGCCGGGTGATGCTCCGCTCCCAGACCAGCCCCATGCAGGTCC
>CAUFAM010000230.1 GCA_959022875.1 uncultured Oscillospiraceae bacterium
TGAAAGCCCTGGTCAGTGCAGGCCTGGTGGAAGAAATCATCGTCAAGAAGGAGGGCGTCAGCCATGTATGAAGCGCGGATTCGCCGGGTATTGGAGGCCCTGGAGCAGATGGGCCTGGAACAGATGATTGTCTCCGACCCGGACAGCATCTGGTATCTCACGGGGTACTATGTGGAGCCCTTTGAGCGTCTGTTTGCCCTCTACCTGCGCAAGGACGGCCAGCACAAGCTCTTTCTCAACAAGCTGTTCCCGGTGCCGGAGTGCCCCTATGAGCAGGTCTGGTTCTCCGATACGGACGATTGCCTGAACATCCTGGCCCAGCATGTGGACGGCACCCGCCCCATGGGCATCGACAAGGAGTGGCCCGCCCGGTTCCTGCTGCCGCTGATGGCGGCTCACCCCCAGTGCCGCTGCCTTTTGGCCTCTGACTGCGTGGACAACGCCCGGGCCTGCAAGGACGAGGCGGAGCGGGAGCTTATGCGCCGAGCCTCCGCCATTAACGACCTGGTGATGGAGCGCACCGCCTCCTTCATCCGGGAGGGCATGACCGAGCGGGAGATTGCCGACTATATTGTATCCCAGTACGCCGCCGAAGGCTGTGACGGTCTGGCCTTCCAGCCCATTGTCTCCTTCGGCGCCCACGCAGCCGATCCCCACCACGAGGCGGACCAGACCCGTCTGAAGCAGGGGGACTGCATCGTCATTGACACCGGCTGCCGCAAGGACCGCTACTGCTCCGACATGACCCGGACCTTCTTCTGCGGCCAGCCCGACCCCAAGTACGCCGCCATTCACGACCTGGTCCGGGAGGCCAATGAACTGGCCGAGGGGCTCATCCGCCCCGGTGTGCCCCTGTGTGAGCTGGACAAGGCCGCCCGGGATCACATCGCCGCAGCGGGCTATGGGGAATACTTCACCCACCGTCTGGGCCACTTCATCGGCCAGACAGAGCACGAGAAGGGCGACGTCAGCCTTACCGCTGCCGACGCGGCAAAGCCCGGCATGATCTTTTCCATCGAGCCCGGTGTCTACCTCCCTGGAGAGTTTGGCGTGCGGGTGGAGGATCTGGTGCTGGTAACGGAGGACGGCTGCGAGATTCTCAACCATGTGGACAAGCACTGGAAGAGCGTAGGCTGAGCACCCCCCTCTTCTGTGAACTCCAGAGCCTAACACAGGATACCAAGGCAGGATACGGGCCTATGCGCCCGCATCCTGCCTTTTCCTTTTCTCCTTCCACCGCCCATGTGGAATTTCCGTTTGCTTCCCTTCTTTTTCCTTGTCCGCTGTGATATAATTTCTTACACAACCAAACAGGAGGACACCCATATGAATCACCGGGATCGGATGCTGGCGGGACTACCCTATCAGCCCTGGAAAGACGGCCTGGATGTGGCCCGTCTGGAAAACAAGAAGAAGATCTTTGCCTTCAACAACATGCCCCCTCAGGGCTGGGAACCCATTGCCGCCGCCCTCAAGGATATTTTGGGGAAGACCGGAGACGATGTGTACATCGAGGCCCCCTTCCACTGCGACTACGGCTTCAACATTGAGGTGGGGGAACATTTTTACGCCAACTACAATCTGGTTATCCTGGACGTGTGCAAGGTGACCATCGGCGAATACGCCATGATTGGGCCCAACGTGGCCATCTATACTGCCGGCCACCCCATCCACCCCCAGGCCCGGAACTCCGGCTATGAGTTCGGCGCGCCCATCACCATTGGGGACAATGTGTGGATCGGCGGCAACACCGTCATTCTCCCTGGCGTGACTATCGGCAATAACGTGGTCATTGGGGCCGGGAGCGTGGTGGGCCGCGACCTGCCCGACAACGTGGTAGCAGTGGGAAATCCCTGCCGGATCGTCCGGGAAATTGAGGAGGAGGAGCGCCACTGCTACCGCCGGGGCTGCCCCTTCGATGTGGACGACTACTTCACCCCCATGGGAGAGCTGTAAGGAGGCAGGAGCTTGACCAACCTCTTTGACTACCTCACCTGGCGCGGGGATCTGACCATGGATCAGGTCCCTTTCTGCCCGGTGGACGCTTTGATTCTGTCTGCTCTGTCCTACGTCCACTTTGGAGAACTTATTCCCCAGGGGGGTGGTGCCCCCACTTCCATTGGCCAGGCGGCCCAGGCTTATCTGGATGCGCCGGCTGGGAAACGGGGCCGCTGCCGGTGTGAGGAAGACCTGAAGCTGCTCCGGGCCCTCACGGAGGCTCCCCGCTTTTCTCATCTGCTCCTGAGCCAGTATGAGGATCGGTTTATCCCAGAGGAGGAGACCCAGTTTGGCGCTCTGGCCGTCTCTTTGCCCGACGCCTCCGCCTTTCTGGCCTTCCGGGGCACCGACGCCACCCTGGTAGGCTGGAAAGAGGATTTCAACATGAGCTTTATGGACACCGTCCCCGCCCAGCGGGCGGCGGCGGACTACGCCCAGTGCTGTGCCGCGTTTTTCTCCGGCCCCCTTCGCCTGGGCGGGCACTCCAAGGGCGGCAATCTTGCCATCTTTGCCGCCGCCTCCCTCCCCGCCGCTGACCGGGACCGGATTTTGGACGTATACAGCTTTGACGGTCCCGGCTTTACCCCATATCTGCTCTCCCAGCCTGGCTATCAGGAGCTGCTCACCCGGATTTTCACCTTTGTGCCCCGGTCCTCGGTGGTGGGCATGCTCCTGGACCGGAAGGAGCCCTATACCGTGGTGCGAAGCAGCCGGGTGGGCATTTTCAGCACGACCCCTATGCCTGGGAGGTGCTGGGGGGCGGCTTTGTCACTGTGGAGGAGGTCACCCCCGGCAGCCGCCTCACCGACCGGGCTGTGACCTCCTGGCTGTCCGGGCTCACTCCCGTACAGCGGGAGCAGGTGGTGGACACGGTGTATGGCCTGCTCTCCTCCGGGGATGCAAACCTTTTGGAGGAGACCTTCCAGCCCCAGAATCTGGCCGCTATGTTCCGG
>CAUFAM010000231.1 GCA_959022875.1 uncultured Oscillospiraceae bacterium
GGTAAGATAGGGACACCATGTAACCATATTTGGGAGGATTCATTTATGCGGGATGGATTTATCAAGGTTGCCGCCGGAACACCAAAGATCCGGGTGGCGGACTGCGCCTATAACGCCCAGCAGTGCATTGACCTCATATGCCAGGGAGCGGAGCAGGGGGTAAAGGTGCTGTGCCTGCCTGAGCTGTGCCTGACGGGCTATACCTGTGCCGACCTGTTTTTGCAGGACACCCTGCTCCGTGGGGCGGAGGAGGCCCTGGAGACCGTGCTGGAAGCCACCAAAGAGGTGGACATGCTGGTGGCGGTGGGTCTGCCGGTGCGGAGCAAGTGGGATAACAAACTGTATAATTGTGCCGCAATACTGCATAAGGGAGTGCTCCAGGGGCTGGTTCCCAAGACCTACATTCCCAACTACGGGGAATTTTATGAGCAGCGCTGGTTTGCCTCCGGAGCGGGCATCTCCCAGGGAATGGAGCTGTGCGGCCAGTCGGTCTGTATGGAGGCGGGGGCCCTGCTCCGGTGTGAGAGTGTGCCCAACCTGGTGGTAGGTGTGGAGATCTGCGAGGACCTGTGGGCCCCCGAGCCTCCCTCCGTGGCACTGGCCCGGGCGGGTGCCACCCTGATCCTCAACCTGTCTGCCTCCGACGAGACGGTGGGCAAGGCGGACTACCGCCGCAGCCTGGTGTCCGGCCAGTCCGGACGGCTGATGTGCGGCTATGTGTACGCCGACGCGGGCGAAGGGGAGTCCACCACCGATCTGGTCTTTGCCGGACACAACCTCATTGCCGAAAACGGAACCATTCTGGCCCAGAAGCGCTTTGAGACGGGGCTGACCATTTCGGAGATTGATGTGGACAAGCTGGTCTATGAGCGCCGGAGGGTCAACACCTTCCATGCAAGTGGAAAGGAGATCTGGCGGGGGTACTTTGACCTGGAGCTGGAGGACACCGTCCTCACCCGGAGCGTGGAAAAGAATCCCTTCGTTCCCGCCGACCGGGGAGACCGGGAGGCTCGCTGCCAGGAGATTTTGACCATCGCCGCCTTGGGCCTGAAGAAGCGCCTGGATCACACCCACGCCAAAACCGCCGTGGTGGGCCTGTCCGGCGGTCTGGACTCCACCCTGGCCCTGCTCATTACCGCCCGGGCTATGGATTTGCTGGGACGCCCCCGTACGGACATCACCGCCATCACCATGCCCTGCTTCGGCACCACCAGCCGCACCAAGTCCAACGCCCAGATTCTGGCCGAGCGCATCGGCACCACCTTCCGGGAAATTGACATCGGCCCGGCGGTGAAGGTCCACTTCCAGGACATCGGCCAGTCCATGGACGACCTGTCCGTCACCTTTGAAAACGGCCAGGCCCGGGAGCGCACCCAGGTGCTGATGGATGTGGCCAACCGCTTTGGCGGCATGGTCATCGGCACCGGCGACCTGAGCGAGCTGGCCCTGGGCTGGGCCACCTACAACGGGGACCACATGTCCATGTACGGGGTGAACGGCTCCATCCCCAAGACCCTGGTGCGCCACCTGGTGGCCTACTGTGCCGATGAGGCCGAGCCCACCGATCCCAAGCTGGCCGCTGTGCTCCGGGACATTCTGGACACCCCTGTCTCCCCTGAGCTGCTGCCCCCCAAGGAGGGGGAGATTGCCCAGCGCACCGAGGATCTGGTGGGGCCCTATGAGCTTCACGACTTCTTCCTCTATTACGCCATCCGCTGGGGCTTCTCCCCCCGGAAGGTATTCCGTCTGGCCCTGACGGCCCTGGGGGAGACCTATGGCCGGGAAACCATTTTGAAGTGGCTTCATAACTTCTACCGCCGCTTCTTTGCCCAGCAGTTCAAGCGCTCCTGCCTCCCCGATGGCCCCAAGGTGGGCTCGCTGACCCTGTCCCCCCGCGGCGACTGGAGAATGCCGTCGGATGCGGTGAACACCCTGTGGATGAGAGAGTTGGAGACCCTGTCCTGAACCCAATCAATAACCTTCTGCGGCCCCGGATGGGGCCGCATTTTTTTCACCAAAATGTAAAGCTCGCTTGACATCTTGGCCGGCTGGTGCTATACTCCGAAGTGTAAAGGAAACTTTACTTTTTGGAGGAGGTGTTACATTGACCAACAAAATTGCCCAGCTGCGCAAGGAGCATCACATCTCTCAGGCGGAGCTGGCCGACGCGGTGGATGTGACCCGCCAGACCATTATTTCCCTGGAAAACGGGCGGTATAATGCCTCTTTACTGCTGGCCCACCGGATTGCCCAATACTTTGGCCTGACCATTGAGGAAGTGTTTCTGTTCGAGGAGGAAGAGGGATGAAAACAAGCGGTTGGAAGGGAAAGGCGGCCTATGGGGCACTGCTCCTTTTGGCCTTGCTGAAGGTGACCCTGGTGCCCAATCTGCAAGGGGCTGGGCTATACCAGCCCATGAAGTCTGGGATCACGTCCCTTGGATGGGTTCTGGCGGTATATCTGGCCTATTGGTACAGCAGAAAAAAGCGCTGGGAGAAGGCGACGCCGGAGCAGCGCCGGGACATGGAGCGGGCGGAAACGGACGAACGCAACCAGTTCTTGTGGGGCCAGGCGGCCTATTACTCCTGGCAGGTTATGCTGTTTGCCCTGGCGGCAGCGGGAGTGGTCCTGTCCATGTTGGACTGCATGCCGGGGATGCTGGCGGTAGCGGCGCTGTTTGGAGTGCAGGTGCTGTCCTACTTTGGAAAACTGCGTGTCCTGAATCAGAAATTTTAAGCGGCCTATGCGGTGCGACGCAGCCATAAATGGAGCGGCTTTATTTGAGGAGGAAACGGGATGAAAAAACGTACACAAGAACGGATTTCGCTGGCGGTAGTAATCCTGTGCATCTGGCTTTCCAATATGGTGCTCCCCAATCTGGACCTGAACGAAAGCCTGTACGAGGCGTTGAAAAGAGGCCTTGGAGGGATTGGGG
>CAUFAM010000232.1 GCA_959022875.1 uncultured Oscillospiraceae bacterium
ACATAGCAGTTGCTCATAAAGTCCTCGGGCACGCCCACCTGGCGCAGACGGGCCAACGCCTCCCGGGCGCGCATGAGCGGGGAAAACATCAGCATCTCGCGGGACATGATGGCCCCAACCGTCTCAGGGACGGCGGGTACAATGTTCATGTTCTTCATAGGAAATTCCTCCTTGGCATTCAAATTGGGCATTTGCCCCTTTGTGACAGGAGGTCCGGCAAACTCAGCCGGCTATCTAGGCGTCCATCCACAGACGCCGGAGCCAATTTTAAGTGTTATACCGGGACCTCGACTGCCGCTGTCCATGGAAGGTTCACCTCACTTTGATTTAAAAATTTAAATTCATCCGGTCAGATAAAAAGAGCACGCATACCGCAACGGCGGTACGCGTGCTCTACACACACCTTGATCATACCACCGTCCAAGCTTTAGCATCGCAGGGCGGTGAAGTCGCGTTAGATTCTGCCTTGTGTTTCGACAGGACCTGTTCAAACCAACGGAGGATGTCTCCATCCCTTTGCGGCAGCGACCCATATCCCTACGGTAGCCTTACCTACCGGATTACAGGGTTATTATACCCCAAGGATCGTATTCTGTCAACCATAATTATATCAGGCGCACTATTTTACGATGACATTTTTCTCCCCAAGGCGCTCCTTCAGGTCGGCCACCAGGGCGGGATGAATCTGACAGCGGGACCCAACCCGTTTTTTGCAGTCCTCAAAATAGAGGATTACCTGGCTCTCTCCCGGGAAGAAGGACAAGGCCAGCCGGATCTTCCGAAGGCGTGGGTCCTCCCGGCTGGGCAGGCGAAGCCACAGCTTCTCCTCCTTCCCGGCCTCTGCCTCCGGCTCCAGGTCACCCAGGGGGCGGATGGAATCCACCATGATCTGGGGCTCCTTTTCGTCCCGGACGGAGATCTTGCCCGTCACCAGCACGGCGCTGTTTTCCCGGATGTAGCTGCCGCTCTCATTAAGCACCCTGGAAAAACACAGCAGCTCCATAGACGCGGTGTCATCCTCTAGGTTTACATAAGCCATAAGAGTGTTATTTCGGGTGGTGCGGGTTTTATAGGTGGCAATCACGCCGGCAATGGTCACCCTCTGTTCGTCCCGGTATTGTCTGGGGCCATCCTCCCGGGCGAAATCTCCCAGGATGGAGCCGATAGTCACCGCCCCTACCGCCTTGGCCTGTTCCCGGTACTGATCCATGGGGTGGCCGGAGAGATAGAGACCGGTGGTCTCCTTCTCCATGGTCATCAGCTCCTGAGGGGTATACTCGGGCAGATCAGGCAGATGGAGGGTGGGCAGCGCGGGCGTACTCTCCTCTCCCCCGCCAAAGCCGAACAGGTCCATCTGGCCCTCCACGTTCCGCTTCCGGCTGGCGGCAATGCCGTCCAGCACCTGGCCATAGACCTGCATAAGCTGGGAGCGGCGGTAGCCCATAGCGTCAAAGGCACCGCTTTTGATGAGGCTCTCCACCACCCGCCGGTTCAGATCCTGATCAAAGAGCCGGTCACAGAAGTCCATAAAATCTGTAAAGGCCCCGCCTTTCCGGCGCTCTTCCAGCAAGCTGTTGATCACCGCCCGGCCCACGCCCTTCAGGGCCACCAGACCAAAACGGATGCCGCCCTCCACCACGGTGAAGTCGGCGTCCGACTCGTTCACGTCCGGGGGCAGCAGAGGGATGCCCATATCCCGGCACTCGGCGATGTAGTCGGCCACCTTTTCCGTGGAGTCCAGCACGGAGGTGAGCAGGGCCGCCATATACTCCTTGGGATGATGGCATTTAAACCACGCCGTCTGGTAGGCCACCACGGCATAGCAGACCGCATGGGCCTTGTTGAAGGCGTAGTTGGCAAAGTCGTTAATTTCGTCATAGATGGACTCGGCAATGGCGGCGGGGACGCCGTTTTTCTCACAGCCAATGATGTTCCGGGAGGGGTCTCCGTGGACAAAAGCCGCCCGCTCCCGCTGAATGTCCTTGGCCTTCTTTTTAGACATGGCCCGTCGCACCATATCGGCCTGGCCCAGGGAGTAGCCCGCCAGCTGCTGGAAGATCTGGATGACCTGCTCCTGGTACACAATGCAGCCGTAGGTATTGGACAGGATGGGCACCAGGGACGGGTGCTTGTAGGTAATTTTTCCCGGGTTATTCTTGCAGGCAATAAACCGTGGGATGGAATCCATGGGGCCCGGGCGGTAGAGGGCGATGATGGCGGTGATGTCCTCGATGTTCTGGGGCTTCAGTCCCAGACACACCCCCGTCATCCCCGCCGACTCCATCTGAAATACGCCGGCAGTCTTCCCCTCAGAGAGCATGGCCATGGTGGCCGGATCATTCTCCGGAATGGCAGCAAGAGTAAAGTCTTTTTCCTTGCTCTTCACCATGCGCATGGCATCGTCCAGAATGGTCAGGTTCCGAAGGCCCAGGAAGTCCATTTTCAGCAGGCCCAGCTCCTCCAGGGTTGTCATGATGTACTGGGTCACGGGCAGGCCGTCGTTGGTGGCCAGAGGCACATAGTCGCAAACGGGACGGCTGGTGATGACCACACCGGCGGCATGGGTGGAGGTATTCCGGGGCATTCCCTCAATGGCCATGGCGGTGTCGATGAGCTTCTTCACCTTTTCGTCCCCGTCATAGGCGTCCTTGAGCTGTTTGGAGAGCTTCAGGGAATCCTCCAGGGTGATGTGCAAAGCCCCAGGGCCGCTGGGAATGAGCTTGGCCACCGCGTCTACGTCTCCGTAGGGCATGCCCAGCACCCGGCCCACGTCCCGCACGGAGCCCCGGGCAGCCATGGTGCCGAAGGTGACAATCTGGGCCACGTGGTCGGAGCCGTACTTTCGATTTACATAATCAATAACTTCCTGCCGACGGCGGATGCAGAAGTCGATGTCAATATCAGGCATGGAGACCCGGTCCGGGTTCAGG
>CAUFAM010000233.1 GCA_959022875.1 uncultured Oscillospiraceae bacterium
GCCCGGGACCGCACCCGGCGAAAAATCGCCAACCAGGAGAAGGAGCTTGCCGCCACCCTGGACCGGGAGCGCCTGCGGGAGCTGGGGGACATCATCACCAGCAACTTTTATCAAATGCAGCGGGGCATGGCCCGGCTCCACACCGTGGATTTCTACGACCCAGAGGGGAAAGAAATTGACATCAAGCTGGACCCCCTCCTCACCCCCCAGCAGAACGCTGCCAAATACTATAAGGACTACAACAAGGCCAAGACCGCCGAGGAGATGCTCACCATTCAGCTGGAAAAGGGCCGCAAGGAGCTGGACTACCTGAACAGCGTGCTGGAATCCATCTCCCTGGCCGAAGGAGAGCGGGATCTGCTGGAAATCCGCCAGGAGCTCACCGACACCGGCTATCTGCGCCGCCAGAGCAAGGCCAAGGAGCGCAGCAAGCGTCTGGCCTCCAAGCCCATGGAGTTTCGCTCCTCCACGGGTATGCGCATTTCCGTGGGCAAGAACAACACCCAGAACGACCTGCTCACCTGCAAGCTGGCCGGAAAGTATGACATCTGGTTCCACACCCAGAAAATTCACGGTTCCCACGTCATCCTCTGGACGGAAGGAGGTCAGCCCGATCTCCAGAGCCTCAATGAAGCGGCAATTCTGGCCGCCTGGTTCTCCCAGGGCCGGGACAGCGGCAAGGTTCCGGTGGACTATACCCCGGTGCGCTATGTGAAAAAGCCCGGCGGAGCCAGGCCGGGCATGGTCATCTACACCACCTATGAGACCGCTCAGGTGACCCCCGATGGTGACCTGGCCAAACGGCTGCGGGTGAAATGATGGATTCCTTCCTTTAAGAAATGTCTGTTTTCAACCATTGTGATCGAAATACTGGGAGGTACACGTGGTGGTCAACCTATTGAATCGCAGAGAACTGCTCCTGACCCAGTCCACAGAGCGTCAGGCAGAAGTCCGGGCCATCCTCAGTGCAAACGGCATCGATTATCAGATCAAAACCATCAATCTGCCCAATCAATGGGGGCACAGGGGCTCCTCGGGCATTCACTCGGATTGTACCTATGAGTACAAGATTTATGTTCACAAAAGGGACTATGAAAAAGCCAACTATTTCATCCGGCAATCCAACTGAAGAGGTGAATATCTTATGGAACTGATCCGCGAAACCACCCGGGTCTACGCCCGGAACGAGGAAGGCAAGCTGGTGGCTGAAATCACCTTCCCCATGACCGCTCCCGGAGTATACACCATCGACCACACCTTCGTAGACCCCTCCCTCCGGGGACAGGGCGCGGCAAGCCAGCTGGTTCAGGCCGCCCTGGAACAGATCAAGGAAAACGGCGGGCAGGTGGAAGCCACCTGTTCCTATGCCGTCCGCTGGCTGGAACAGCACCCCCAGCACTAACGAAAAAGCCCCCGTTCGCTCAGGAGAACGGGGGTTTTCTTAGGAAAACTCGTGGGCATGGGCCTTGAAAAAATCATAGTAGAGCTGGACATGCTCCAGCTGCGTCCAGGGCCGCACCTCCACAGGGTTGCTGTCCAGATCATAGATTCTGGCCCCCGGCAGGGACAGCAGAAAGGGCGAGTGGGTGGAGATCACAAACTGGCAGCGGTAGAACCGCACCGAGTCCTGTAAAAAGCCCATCAGTTCCTGCTGAAGCTGGGGGGACAGGCTGTTTTCCGGCTCATCCAGCAGGTAGAGTCCCTCCTCCTGGATTTCCCGGGTAAAGTAGAGGAAGGCGCTCTCCCCGTTGGACTTGCCCGGCACATCCTTCATCAGGCGGTTTTTTACATATTTGGAGCCGCTGCGCCGCTGGGCATCCACCACCTGGCGCAGCCGGTCCACATCCGCCAGGGAGTGCATCTGGAAGTTGGCGTACCGGGCGTCGGTATACTCCGCCAGAAGCTCCCGGCGGCGGGTGTCAATGTTCTCATTCATGCAGCGAAGATCCAGCAGATAGTCAAAGACATCGTCGCTGGTGATAACTTTGCTGTTTGAGCGCACCTGGCTGGTAAAGCTCCGGTCCACCCGGCTTTCACACAGGCCCAGATAATCGTCCAAAAAGGAGCTGCGGTTAAATACCGCCTTTCGACCCAGGCCCAGCTTCTCCCCCATCAGGTTCAGGATGGTGGTCTTCCCGCTGCCGTTGCCGCCACAGAGAATGGTGATCTCCTCCAGCTTCAAGACTGGCACTCTTCGGTTCATAAATATGCCAAAGGGGTAGCGGCTGCCGTAGCAGGTACGCTTGTTTTCCAGGCTGCCCGCCAAAAACCGCACCTCCTGATCCTCATTGGGCAGCTGAAATTCTCTTAAATAGACCATTTCGATTCCTCCCACTCCCAGTTTAGGCCGGGAGCTGTCCCCAAAACCGGACTGGAACAGCAGCGCCGCATGGCTTCCCATGCGGCGCTGTTCGTTTTACTGCTTGCTCTTGATGTACTGGTCGATGGACTTGGCCGCGTGCTTGCCCGCGCCCATGGCCAGGATAACGGTGGCCGCGCCAGTGGCGGCATCACCGCCGGCAAAGATGTTGGGGCAGGAGGTACAGCCGTTCTCGTCAGCGGCCACACAGCCCTTCCGGGTCTGCTCCAGTCCGGGGGTGCCGCCGTAGCTCATCTGGTTGGCCTTAGTGCCCAGAGCCATGATGACGGCGTCCACTTGCATCTTAAACGCGCTGCCCTCCACCACGACGGGGCGGCGGCGGCCGGACTCGTCGGGCTCGCCCAGCTCCATCTTTACGCAGGTGATGGACTGGACATGGCCGGTCTCATCCCCCTCGATGGACACGGGGTTGGTGAGCAGGTCGAAGACAATGCCCTCTTCCTTGGCGTGATGGACCTCCTCAGCACGGGCGGGGAGCTCGGCCTCCGAGCGGCGGTAGACAATATGTACGTCGGCGCCCATACGCTTGGCGCACCGGGCCGCGTCCAT
>CAUFAM010000234.1 GCA_959022875.1 uncultured Oscillospiraceae bacterium
GTCGCTCTTGGAGTGGCCGGAAATGCGGTAGGTCACTACATCCAGCAGGGCAGGGCCATGCTGCTTGATGATGTCCTTTTTCCGGGCATAAGCATCGATAACAGCCAGCGGATTGTAGCCGTCCACACGCTCAGCGTACATCTGGCTGGGCAGCAGGCCGGCGCCGATCCGAGCGGGAGTCTGATAGCCCATGGTCTCGCCGTTGGTCTGGCCTCCCATACCGTAGCTGTTGTTCCAAATATTGAACAGAATCGGCATACCGGTGAACTCATCGCCCCAGAGGGTGCGGATCTGATCCATGGAGCTGAAGACCATGCCCTCCCAAACGGGACCGCAGGCGGTGGCCGCATCACCAATGTTGCAGACAACGATGCCATCTTTGTGGTTGGAGAGTTTATAGAGGGCCGCACCGGGTGCGATAGAGCCGGAGCCGCCTACGATAGCATTGTTGGGATAGATGCCAAAGGGGGTGAAGAAAGCGTGCATGCTGCCGCCCAAACCACGGTTAAAGCCGTTTTCCCGGCCAAAGGTCTCACAGGTCATGCCGTAAAGCAGGAAGTCCCGGCCCAGCGCCCGGATATCCGGCTGGCTGTTTCCCAGAACTTTGAGGATTTTTCCACCATCAAAGTCCTCCATAATGGAGCGGAGCTGTTCTTCCGGCAGAGTTTCTACGGCTCGCAGGCCCCGGGCCAAAATTTCGCCGTGGCTCCGGTGAGACCCAAAGGAGAAGTCGTTAATGGACAGGTGGTAGGCCTGACCTACATAAGCGGCCTCTTGTCCGATACCCAAATGAGCCGGGCCGGGGTGATTGTAGGGAACGCCCTGATACTCACCAGTGGTTTTGATGAGTTGGATCATGGTTTCAAATTCCCGGATATAGCACATATCCCGATAGATTCGGATCAGATCCTCTCTGGGGAAGTTTCCGACTTCGTCCTTAACGGTTTTCTGGTACTGATTTTCCAGAATGTCAGTAAACTCAATTTTGCCGGGTGCCCGCATTTCTCTGGGGTCCACAAATAACTGCTTAGACATCTTTCAGCTCTCCTTCTGCCGTTATGCCGGCTCAATATTTGCAGATGGCTTCCCGCAGGATCTCCGCCACAGTGGGATGCGGGAACACAATTTCCTTCATATCCGCCACAGTCAACTCCAGCTCCATACAGATGCCTGCAGCAATGATGAACTCAGACGAGTAATTTGCCAGCGCCTGGGCACCCAGAAGAGTCTTTGTTCGTTTATCGAAGACCAGCTTGCAGATGCCGTCGCCACCCTGGTTTTCCGCCACATAGCGGCCGCTGTAGCTCATAGGCAGCTTGACAACCTTAACATCGTAGCCCTTCGCTTTGGCGGATTCCTCTGTCTCACCTACGCTGCTGAGCTCCGGCACTGTATATAGGACGCTGGGAATCGCCTGATAGCGCATTCGGTCGCGTTTTCCGAGAATATTGTTGACAGCGACCTCCGCTTCCCGATATGCGGTATGGGCCAGCATGGCTTTGCCATTGGCATCGCCTACGGCATAGATACCAGGTACATTGGTCTGCATCCGCTCGTCTGTGACAATAGCGCCCCGCTCTGTCAGCACACCGACATTTTCAAGGCCAATGCCTGCGGTGTTGGGTTTACGGCCAATGGACAAAAGCACCTTATCAGCAGGGAGTGTGCAGGTTTTTCCTCCTTGCTCATAGATAACGGAGCCCTCCCGGATCTCTGTAACCTTGGCGTTCAGCAGGAAGTGCATGCCCTCTGCCTCACAGTTTTTCTGAAGAATTTTCACCATGTCACGGTCACTGGGGCCGCCGATATGATCCTGCATTTCTACGACTGTCGTGTCTACATCTGCCATGGCGTAATAAGTTGCCATTTCCAGACCGATGACACCGCCGCCAAGCACCACCAGATGTTGAGGAAGCTCCCGCAGTGCCAACATTTCCCGGTTAGTCAGCACGAAGCCGGAGGCAAGTCCTTCCTTCAAGCCGGGAATGGGAGGAACGGCGCAGGAAGACCCAGTGGCAATAATGAGATTCTTAGCTGTATAGGTTTGACCGCCGGCTTCAACAGTACAGCCATCGGCGGTGCGGCCGGTGATGACGCCTTTTGCGTCCACAACATCCACATGACAGGCTTTCAGTGTAGCGCCCACACCGCCCACCAGCGTGCGGATCACCTGCTCTTTTCGGTCAATAACGGCGCTGTGATCCAGCGTAACATCTTTGGCATGGACACCGTAGGCCTGACTGTGCTTGGCATGGGCATACAGTTTTCCGCTGTACAGCAGGGTTTTGGTAGGGATGCAGCCCTCATTGAGACAGGTGCCGCCCAAATGGGCCTCTTCGATGCACAGAACCTTTTTTTGAGCCTGTCCCGCCCGCTCAGCGGCCAGATATCCGCCGGGGCCGCCGCCTAAAACAATAATATCATATTCCATCCTATTCACTCCTTAATTCACTCCGCCAGCAGTGCGGAAAAATGTTCCAGAACTGTTTTGAGCTCTTTCAGGAAGCGAGAGGCCGGTGCGCCATCCATGGCTCGGTGGTCATAGGTCAGGGAGAGACCCATGGCGGGATAAACGGAGATGTTCCCGTCGGCCATACGGACCCGGTCCACCATGCAGTCAACGCCCAGAATGCCGGTTTGGGGGGGATTGATCACAGGGGTAAACATCTCGATATCCAGTGTTCCCAGATTGGATACCGTGAAGGTGGCACCGCTCAACAGGTCCGGACTAATGGAGCCTCCCTGGGCGGCAGCAGCCAACTCTTTGGTTTCTTTGGCGATTTCCGCCAGGGACTTGGTATCCGCATTGAAAATTGTGGGAACCAGCAGCCCTCTCGGCGTATCCACCGCCATGCCCAGGTGAACGTGGTCAAAGTAACGGATCTTATCATCCATCCAGTGGGCATTCAGAACAGGATGATGCTTCA
>CAUFAM010000235.1 GCA_959022875.1 uncultured Oscillospiraceae bacterium
CACGCAGCAGCTCCTCCGAGGCCACATAATTCTGACTTCCGCGAAATTCTTCCATATCCAATCCTTCCCGGCCCAGGGGCCTTCGTTTTTCATGTTCCGCATTGTATCGTGTTTTTGTGGAAAATTCAAGGGTATATCTTGCTTTTTCCCGATGCCAACGGTTACAATAGGGGATAATTCAAAAAGTTTTCCACATTTTTATCCAAAAGGGGTGATGGTTGTGTCTGAGTTTGCCATAGCCTTGTTTGCGGTGGCGGTCATTGGGATTCCCTTGATTGTCCTGCTGAAAAATGATTATGGGAAAAAGCGGGGCTGCGGACACGGCTGTGCCACCTGCGGCAACCGGGAAATCTGCCACGGAACAAAACAAAAACGGACAACCGAGCAAAAAGAGGAGCGGCACTGACATGCCGCTCCTCTTTTTCTCCGGATGCTGGGGCAATCCCATTATTTATACTTCTGACTTTCCGCCACTGCCAATTGGTCACAGCGGTTATTGTATGGGTTTTCGGCATGGCCTTTCACCCAGTGAAGATGGACGGTGTGGTAGTCGCACAAATCCAGCAGTCTTCCCCACAGATCCGGGTTGAGGGCGGGCTTTTTGTCCGACTTCACCCAGCCCCGGGCCCGCCAGCCCTTGGCCCAGCCCTTGCCCAGGCCGTCGATGACATATTTGCTGTCGGAGTAGAACTCCACGGTACAGGGCTCCTTCAGGGCCTCCAGGGCGGTGATGACCCCGGTGAGCTCCATGCGGTTGTTGGTGGTCTGAGCCTCGCCGCCGGACAGCTCCTTTTTATGGGGGCCATACATAAGGATGGCTCCCCAGCCCCCGGGGCCGGGATTGCCGGAGCAGGCCCCGTCGGTATATATGGTGACAGTTTTCATTCCTTTTTTCCTCTGCTTATATCGTTTCCATCTTCTGTGCCAACTGATCCAGAATGCATGGTTCCATCTCCAAGGGTATAATAGATCGGCAAAAAAGTCAAATACTTGTCCCATTCTATGCCCGTTAGAAAAGCGGTAAGGGGCACCCACCATCATACACATAAAAATTGGAATTATAAAATAAACAATAATGGCTCCCAAAGCCAGCTTTCCAAAGGCAATAATAGTTTCTATAATACCACCTCACAGGTGGTATTATAACATAATTAAAAATTAAATACACATTAATTGTGTGTATTTACATATTTTTTGTCCGTCTACTTTAACTTTGCTTCGGGATAGACTATTCTCTGAGGTGATTTCATGGACATTCGTCACCACAAAGAATGGATTCAGATCGGTCTGAACATTCTCCATTACCGAAAAGAGCAGCGGCTAACCCAGCAGCAGCTTTCCGACCTGTGCGGAGAACAGGGACCAAGCCGCAATTACATTCAGCGGATTGAGACTGGAGCCAGCTCATGCAGCCTGGACACACTGATTGATCTTGCAAAGGCACTTAATATTCCTCTGTACAAATTATTTGAATTTAAAGAGTAAGAGCGGTCACAGCTGTGACGGCTCTTACTCTTTATGTTCTTTGCCTTATCTGCCTGTTCTTTGGAGAAAATACCTTTCATTAGGGAAAGGTTTCTGCCCAATTACAGACGCTTTAAAATCTCTTCCCGCTTCTCCCGGTACTCGCCCTCGGTAATGAGCCCCGCTTGCTTCAGACTCTCCAGCTGCTCCAGCCGCTGTTTGGCATCCAGGGCGGTAGAGGGGATGTGGTCGTGGATCTCGGGGGCGGGGGAGGAGGGATGCTCATCGGGCATCGGGGCGTTGTCCTCCTCAATGGTAATTTCCGGGCCTTTGTAGGTCTTTCCGAAGGCCTGGTAACCGTTCATGGCGGTGATGGCCACGGCGGCCAGAGTCCACAAAATTCCAAAGGGGCCAAAGGTGGGAATGACCACAAACAGGCCGATCAGAACAAACACACCGCCCCAAACCATGCCGAAAGCCCCCTGGGCCTTGCTGGGGCGATAGGTTACCCGCCGTCTTCTCATGAAATGTTCCCTCCTTTTGGGGAAAGAGCAGCCCCGCTGGGAGGCTGCTCTTATGGATGGTTATTCTTCGCTCTGCTGGCTTTCCACTACTTCCGTCTGGGCGGAGGTGTCCTCCTCCCGCTCAGCCAGAGCCAGGGAGATCACCTGATCGCCCTCCTCCTTAAAGCGCATGACAATGACGCCCTGGGTGGCACGTCCGGCCTCCCGGATGGCATCCACATGGGTCCGGATCAGGATGCCAGCCTGGGTGACCAGGAGCAGGTCCTCCTCACCGGTGACCACCTTGATGCCCACGACCTTGCCCGTCTTCTCGGTGACGGCGTAGTTTTTGATGCCAAGGCCGCCGCGGTTGGTGATCCGGTACTCCTCCACGGGGGTACGCTTGCCGTAGCCCTTTTCGGTGATGGACAGCACGGTTCTTCCGGCGGTCATCCGGGCAGCACCTACCACATAGTCGCCCTCCCGCAGGCGGATGCCCCGTACGCCCACGGCGGTACGGCCCATGGGCCGCACATCGTTCTCGTCAAAGCACACGGCCATGCCGTCATGGGTGGCAATGAGGATCTTCTTGGTTCCGTCGGTTTCCCGCACGGCCACCAGCTCATCCCCCTCGTCCAGGGTCAGGGCCCGGATACCATTGTTGCGCAGGTTCTTCAGCGCCTCCACAGGCAGGCGCTTCACCGTACCCATCCGGGTGACCATGGTAAGGTAGAGCTCCTGCTGGCCAACCTCCCGGTAGTGGAGCATGGCCTGGACCTTCTCCCCCTGTTCCACCTGGATGATGTTGATGATATTGGTGCCCTTGGCGGTCTTGCCGCTCTCGGGGATCTGATAACCCTTCTTCCGGTACACCTTGCCGGTGTCGGTAAAGAAGAGGATATAGTCGTGGGTAGAGGCGGTAAAGA
>CAUFAM010000236.1 GCA_959022875.1 uncultured Oscillospiraceae bacterium
AATGGCGATGCTCTGGCCGGTGATATAGGAAGCCTTGTCCGAGGCCAGGAATACCACCAGATTCCCCACATCCTCCGGTGTACCATAACGCTCCAGCGGAATGCGCTGGGACAGATAGGCCACCTTTTCCAGATGGGCCGGGTCTGTTTTGGCTTCTTCCTCCGGCGTAAAGCGCTTGGTGGCGCCGGGCAGTATGTTGTTCGCCCGGATCCCGTAGGAGGCTACGTCCAGTGCAACGGACTGAACGATCCGGTTAAGGGCCGCCTTGATGCCGCCATAGATAGCGTCGCCCGGGTGAGCACTTAGGCCACGGGTGGAGCTGATATTGATAATATTGCCCCGGGTTCCCTGGTTGGCCATATAAGTGGCAGCCTCCCGCATCATCAGCACATAGGTACGCAGCATCAGATTGACAAGGTAATCCATGGTCTCTTCCGTCAGGTCAAAGATACTTTCCAGCTTGGTGACGCCAGCATTATTGACCATCAAATCCAACCCGCCCAGCCGTTCCACCGCCTGTCTGAAAAAGGAAACAGCAGCACCCTGCTCGGTCAGCTTAGCCTGATAACAGTCAAATATGCCATCCGGATACTGGCCGGCCAGCGTCTCCAACATATGCTGGGCGGAATCAAAATCGGTGTTATAGGAAAATACCACATCATAGCCTGCCTCAGCCAGGCAATAGACGATCCCCCGGCCAATCCCGTGACTACCGCCGGTCACAACAGCTTTCTTCCGTCTCATTCAGCATCCTTCCTTTCCCTGCACTGGTGCTTTATCCTCTGGAACCTGGGCAGCAAAGGCTAAAAACACCAAAAATTCTTCCCCTGTGTTTGAGATGGAGTGGGTATCCCCCGCCGGAATGAAAATTGCATCCCCATCCCGGATGGATTGCCGCTCACCATTTATGGTCATGGTGCCGTGGCCCGCAATAATGTAATAGACCTCCTCATGGTCTCCATGGGCATGGGCCTCATAGGACTTACCTGTCTGGAGCATGGCATAGGCTACATACAGCATGCCCCGCATGCAGTAGTTTGGCACATCGGGGGAAAAATCGGCCTGACCCTTGAGTAGCTTATAGTCGATGCCGTACTGATGCACGATGGTGGGCGCCGCCTGGCGCCAGTTGGTAATGACCATAATGACCTCCTGTCTGTTTCAGAGCACAAAGCGCTCTGTCCGCAGCCCGGTCAAAATTTCCGGGCCCTCCGATGTGACCAGAATCTCGTCCTCAATGCGTATTCCGCCGACGCCAGGCACATAGACGCCCGGTTCGATGGTTAGTACCATATTCTCCTCCAGACATCCCTGGACGCCAGGGACAATAGCAGGTCGCTCCACGCTGTCAATGCCAATGCTGTGGCCCAGATAGGGGTTGAACCATGTCTCAAACGGATGCCCTCGGAGTACATCGAAGGCTGTGTCCATCAGGGACTGGAGGGAAATTCCAGGGCGGATCCTATTGATACAGGTCCGCTCGATCCGCCAGACCAGCTCATACAGAGCCTGCTGCTCCCGGGTGGGCTGTCCCAGCATAAAACTTCTGGTCCAGTCGGAGGCGTAATTCCCCACTGTGGTTCCAAAGTCCAGCAGGACGATCTCGCCCTGCGCCAGCTTTCTGGTTCCGGGCAGGTTGATAGTCCGCAGGGCGTTGTCTCCAGAGAGCACCTTCATGGTAAACGGTGTACCCTCAGAGCCGTTTTTCCGCATAAAATATTCCAGCTCGGCCACTACGTCCAGTTCGGCTACCCCGGGACGCAGGATGTCGCAGGCATGTTCCATGGCCTCCTTGGCCAGGTTGGCGGAACGGCGCAGGCCGGCAATCTCCGCCGGTGTCTTCTTCATCCGGGCCCGATAAAGCCGGGAGGTAACATCCCACAGGCTCGTCTCCGGCAGTTGCTCCCGCAGCGCTAGATAGAGGGGGAGGATGATAGTTTCTTCTTCAAGGCCCAGCCGCTCCGGCTTCCGGGGCAGAGCCCGGCATACCGCTTCGGCCAGGGCCGCAGGCGACGGGTCGCAAGGAATCAGCGTAATTTGGCTGTCCAGCTGCGGCCGGATAACGTCGCCCCAGTTCCTGGGACAGAAAAACAGAGTGAACTGCTCGTCCATCAGCACACACTGGTTACCGATCTGGTTGGGCCGTCTGGCCGTGGTATAAAATCCTGTAGTATAAAAGATTGCCTGGGGTGAAGTGAGCAGGACGGGACCCTGCTCGCCAGGAAAGATCTCTTCCAGTCCTTTCACGCTGTATCGCCTCATTTCTGTTCCGCCGTCCGGAATCACCACCACTTGATGCGCTCTGTCACCCGGTTTCTCAGGTCAATGAATTCCGGAGCCGCGATATCCCTAGGTCGGGGCATATTGTTATCCACCGTCTCCTTCACCGTGGTGGGTTTGTTGGTCAGAATCATGATGCGCTGGCCCAGATAGACTGCTTCTTCAATGTTGTGGGTAATGAAAATAACGGTGGTTCCCGTCATCTCCCAGAGCTTGACCAGTTCGTCCTCCAGCTTGAAGCGCAATTCGATATCCAACTGACCGTATGGCTCGTCCATCAGCAGCAGCTCCGGCTCGGTGGCGAAGGCCCGCGCAATGGACACCCGCTGCAGCATACTGGAGGAGAGCTGCTTGGGGTAGTAGTTACGGAATTTGGTCAAGCCCACAATATCCAGATACTTATCCACCAGTTCATCCCGCTGCTTGGGCGGTGTGTGCTTGATGTTCAGACCGAAGGCCACGTTCTGCGCCACCGTGAGCCAGGGCATGGTGGAGTCGCCCTGAAAGATGTAGGCGATGTTGCTGGTCTTTGCGTTGACTGGTTTCCCGTCCATCCAGATCTGTCCGGCCGTCAGGTCGTAAATATGGGTCAGACAG
>CAUFAM010000237.1 GCA_959022875.1 uncultured Oscillospiraceae bacterium
CACGCTGCGGATTGGACACACGGTCGGGTCGCTTTCGCTACGACTCCCGACACAAACAGCCGGACCTTTGTCCGTCTTGGTTTGTGCCTGTCGCTTCGCTCCAAGCTCCCCTGCGTGTCTATCCTCCGCGCTTCTTACTTGTCACGCTGCGGCGGCTGCGCAACGCGCGGCTTCCCTACGACTCAGGCTGGTCTCCGGGCCGCCTGTGCGGCCCTGCGCTCGCCTTCGCTTCGGTCCATCCGCGCTGCTCCGCTCGCCTACGCGCTTCTTAGGCATCCAGCAGGCAGGCCACGCCGGGCAGCTCCTTGCCCTCCATAAACTCCAGGCTGGCGCCGCCGCCGGTGGAGATATGGCTCATCTTGTCGGCGTAGCCCAGCTGCTGCACAGCAGCCGCACTGTCGCCGCCGCCGATGATGGTGATGGCGCTGGTCTTGCTGAGGGCCTCAGCCACAGCCTCGGTTCCCTTGGCAAAAGCGGGGAACTCAAACACGCCCATGGGGCCGTTCCAGATGACGGTACCGGCGTCCTGTACAGCCTCACAGTAGAGCTTCACAGTCTCAGGGCCGATGTCCAGGCCCTGCCAGCCATCGGGGATCTCTCCGGCCTTGACCACCTGAATGTTGGCATCGGGAGCAAACTTGTCGCCGCAGACGGTATCCACAGGCAACAGCAGCTTCACGCCCTTCTCCTGGGCCTTCTTCACCATGTCGTTGGCATACTCCTCCCAGTCGGCCTCCAGCAGGCTGTCACCCACCTTGCCGCCCTGAGCGGCAGAGAAGGTATAGGCCATGCCGCCGCCGATGATAATGGTGTCTGCAATCTCCAGCAGGTTGTTGATTACGCCGATCTTAGAGGACACCTTGGAGCCGCCCAGGATGGCCACCAGAGGACGCTTGGGATTGGCCAGAGCACCGCCGATGAAGTCCAGCTCCTTCTGAATGAGGAAACCGCTGACAGCGGGCAGATAGTCGGCCACACCGGCGGTAGAAGCATGGGCGCGGTGAACTGCACCGAAGGCGTCGGATACATAGATCTCAGCCATATCGGCCATAGCCTTGGCCAGAGCGGGATCGTTCTTGGTCTCGCCGGCTTCAAAGCGGGTATTTTCCAGCAGCATGATCTGGCCGGGCTGCAGCGCCTTGGCCTTGGCCTGGGCATCGGGGCCCACAACATCCTCAGCCATAATGACCTCCTGGCCCAGCAGCTGGCTCAGCCGCTCAGCCACGGGCTTCAAAGACAGCTCGGGCTTCACCTCTCCCTTAGGCTTGCCCATGTGGGAGCAGGCAATGACCGCAGCCCCCTGCTCCAGCAGATACTGAATGGTGGGCAGTGCGGCACGGATACGCTTGTCATCGGTGATGACGCCGCTTCCGTCCTTGGCCATGGGCACATTGAAATCGCAGCGCAGCAGAACTTTCTTGCCCTTTACGTCAATGTCCTTCACTGTCTTCTTGTTATAGTTCATTTCGTTGGCTCCTTTCCTCATTAAAAAGCATTCAGAAATGGGGAACTCACTGGTTCTGTCCCATCTCGCCCACACCGGACAACTGGGGGAATCCCCGCTGCCGAAGGGCCTCATAGGTCAGAATTGCCACTGAGTTTGCCAGGTTCAAACTTCTTGCATCCGGGCGCATGGGGATCCGGATACACCGCTCGTAATACCTGAGGCGCAGCGGTTCGGGCAGGCCGGCCGTCTCTTTTCCGAACATCAGCCAGCAGTCCGGACGAAACTGCACCTGGGAATAGTCCCTGGGTGCCTTTGTTGTGGCCAACCAGACATCCGGCTCAGGATTGACGGCAAAGAAGTGGTCCAGGTTTTCATAGACCTGTAAATCCACCATTGGCCAGTAATCAAGTCCCGCCCTTCGCACCGCTTTTTCACTAATGTCAAACCCCAGAGGCTTGACCAGATGGAGACGGCTTCGGGTGGCGGCACAGGTTCTGGCAATATTGCCGCAATTCTGCGGGATCTCGGGCTCAACCAACACAATATTCAGCACACAGCACCCTCCTTGCTTTCGCGGGTATCATTGTATTCCAAAACCGCCGGAATTTCAACTGTAATTTGGTCGAAAAATCGCAAAAACTTCAAAATTCACTTTAAAAATATATGGAAAGCATTATTTTTTGGTGTTCTTGTTATCTACATGCCTCCGATTGGCCTTTTTTCCAGCATTGTGCCGAATTTCTTCCCGATTTTTTCCGTTGCATCAGCAGATTCCGCCCCATATCTCCTGTCTTTTCTCCTGTGTCATATCTATTTTATACAAATAATTCTCTTTTTTACCCCCGCTTCTTGCTTTGCCCCCGCCCTGTGCTATAATGGGCTCAGCAAAGGGCGCCGCCACAGGCGGAAAACGCCCACAGATCACAGGAGGTCCTATCCATGTCACACAGCGTTGAAATTCTCTCGGTCGGCACCGAGCTGCTTCTGGGCAACATCGCCAATCTGGATGCCCAGATTCTGTCCCAGGGGCTCAGCGAACTGGGGCTCAACGTCTTCTGGCACACCGTAGTGGGCGATAACCCCCAGCGTGCCCGGGAAGCGGTAGCCATCGCAAAAAAGCGTGCGGACATTATCATCACCACAGGGGGGCTGGGCCCCACCTGCGACGACCTGACCAAAAATGTACTGGCCGAGGCTTTTGGGAAAAAGCTGGTCTTTGATGAGGACTCTGCCCAGCGTATTAAGAGCTACTTTACCCGTACAAACCGGCCCATGACAGAGAACAACCTCCAGCAGGCCATGCTCCCGGAGGGGTGCACCGTGCTGGTCAACGACTGGGGCACCGCACCCGGCTGCGCCTTTGAGGCGGAGGGCTGCCATGTGATTATGCTCCCCGGCCCA
>CAUFAM010000238.1 GCA_959022875.1 uncultured Oscillospiraceae bacterium
CGGGGGCGGCGGACTTACATACCCTTCAGCTTCCAGGCCAGATCGTTGAGGAAGAGCTGCTGCTCCAGGCCCTCCACGGTGGTGTCCTTGGTGATGTGGACAAACTCAATGTCCATCATGTTGGCCCAGTCCTTCATCTGCTCGGCGGTTACATCATAGCTGAGCACCGTGTGATGGGCGCCGCCGGCGGTGATCCAGCACTCCACGCCGGTGGTGAGGGAGGGCTCGGCCTGCCACATGACCCGGGCAACGGGCAGATTGGGCATGGGCATGATGGGCTTGACGCAGTGGATGTCCTGACAAATCAGGCGCAGACGGCCGCCCATGTCCACAAGGCTGACCACAATGCCGTCCCCTTCCTTGCCCTCAAAGACCAGGCGGGCGGGGTTCTTCTCGTTCATACCGATGCCCAGGTGGTGGGTCTCAATGCGGGGCTTTCCGGCAGCCAGAGAGGGGCACACCTCCAGCATGTGGGCGCCCAGGCTGTACTCCTGGCCGGGCACCAGGTGATAGGTGTAGTCCTCCATAAAACCGGAGGCGCCGTTTCCGTTTTCACCCATGACCTTCATAATGGTGGTCATGGCGGCCACTTTCCAGTCGCCCTCGCCGCCGTAGCCATAGCCCTGAGCCATCAGGTGCTGGCTGGCCAGGCCGGGCAGCTGCTCCATGCCGTACAGATCCTGGAAGGTGTTGGAGAAGGCGGTGCACCCTTCGGCGTCCATCATCTTCTTCATGGCGATCTCTTCCCGGGCCTGATAGCGGATGGCCTGGACGTCGTCGGTGGCGATGTCATACTTGGCCTTGTAGGTCTCCATCAGCGCGTCAATTTTCGCCTCAGTGACGGCGTTCATCTCCTTTACCAGGTCGCCCACGGCCCAAGTATTGACCTGCCAGCCCAGCTTGGCCTGGACCTCCACCTTGTCGCCCTCGGTGACGGCCACTTCCCGCATGTTGTCGCCAAAGCGCATGACCTTCAGGCCCTTGCTGTAAGCCACGCCCACTGCGGCGCGCATCCAGCTGCCCAGGCGCTTCTGGACGTCCTCGTCCTGCCAGTAGCCGGCAATGACCTTCCGGGGCATGCGCAGGCGGGCAGCAATGAAACCGTGCTCCCGGTCGCCGTGGGCGGCCTGGTTCAGGTTCATGAAATCCATGTCGATCTCATCGTTGGGAATCTCCCGGTTATACTGTGTGGCAAAGTGGCAGTAGGGCTTTTGCAGATTCACAAAGCCGTTGATCCACATTTTCGAGGGAGAGAAGGTGTGGCACCAGGTGATGATACCGCAGCAGTTATCGTCGTAGTTGGCCTCTTTCACAATCTCAGCGATCTCCTGGTTGGTCTTGGCCGTCAGCTTATAGACCAGCTTGCAGGGCAGGTTTCCCGACGCATTGAGCTTATCGGCCATTTCAGCGGCCCGGGCAGCCACAATTTCCAGAACCTCCGGTCCATACAGGAACTGGCTGCCCACTACAAACCAAAACTGCTTATCATACATATTCATGTGAAGTACCTCCATTTCATTCTGCCCCGGGGCAGTTGTATGTTTCTCGTTTATACCTGCTGGGCCGCAGTGCGCTCCACCTGTAAGGCTTTGGTATAGCGGCCCAGGAATTGCGCAAATCCAGCCTGTTCTTCCGGATCGGGCGTCTGGGTGGAGATGGGCTGTCCGGCAAACACCTTGTTGTCCAGATAGTCCTCCAGGCGCTCTCCCGCCTCTTTCTTTACCATGTAGGCACACAGCAGCGCCATGCCCCAGGGGCCACCCTCCCCGGCGGTCTCCATCACGGACACCGGGGCCCCTGCCGCGGCAGCCAGGATCTTCTGGCCCACCACCGGGGTTTTGAAAAAGCCTCCGTGGCCCAGCAGGCGGTCTACCGCCACCTCCTCCTGAGCCAGAATGTCCAGGCCAATTTTCAGCGTGGCCAGGGCGGAATAGAGCTGCGTGCGCATAAAATTGGGGAAGTTGAGCCGGGCATCCGGCCCCCGGACCAGCAAGGGGCGTCCCTCTTCCAGATTGGTGATAGGCTCGCCGGACAGGTAGTTATAGAGCACCAGTCCGCCACCGTCCACGGCACCCTGCCGGGCGGAGGAAAACATGGCGGTAAAGATCTGATTCATGTCGGGTGTCTGGCCCAGAGCCTCCAAAAAGCCCTTAAACACCTGGGCCCAGGCGTTAATTTCATTGGTGCAGTTGTTGCAGTGAACCATCGCCACCGGGGCGCCGTCCGGCGTGGTGACCATGTCAATTTCGGGATAGACTTTGGACAGCGCCTTTTCCAGCACAATCATAGCGAAAACACTCGTGCCGGCGGACACGTTTCCGGTGCGCTTGGCCACCGCGTTAGTGGCGGCCATGCCGGTGCCCGCGTCTCCCTCCGGGGGCGCCAAGGGCACTCCAGGCTGCAGCGCTCCGGTGGGATCCAGCAGCCGGGCTCCTTCCTCGGTCAGCCTTCCGCCCTCTTCCCCGGCGCACAGCACCCGGGGCAGAATGTCCCGCAGCTTCCAGGGGTAGTGTTTGTCTTCCACCAGGGCGTCAAAGGACTCTACCATGGCCTGGTCATAGTCCCGGGTATTGCTGTCGATGGGGAACATTCCGCTGGCCTCTCCCACCCCCAGCACCTTCTGCCCGGTAAGCTTGTAGTGGACATATCCGGCCAGGGTGGTGAGATAGGCAATGTCCTTCACATGCTCCTCGCCGTTGAGGATGGCCTGATAGAGGTGAGCGATGGACCAGCGCTGGGGAATGTTGAAGGAAAAGCGCTGGGTAAGCTCCTGGGCCGCCTGACCGGTGGTGGTGTTGCGCCAGGTGCGGAAAGGTGCCAGGAGCTCTCCCTG
>CAUFAM010000239.1 GCA_959022875.1 uncultured Oscillospiraceae bacterium
GGAGTGACTGGGACGGAAAAAGTTCCGGAGCGTTTCCTCTTGACAAAAGGAAGTGGAAGGCATATAATCAGAACAAACATATGAATAGATGTTCATGCATGGAAAGGAGATGAAGCTATGCGTCGGGATGTGGCCCCCTGCTGCCAGGAGCAGCAGATTCACCCGGAGGCGCTGCAAAAGGTGCGATCTCTGCTGCCCCCGGACGAGCGGCTTTATGATCTGGCGGAGCTGTTTAAAATCTTCGGGGACAGCACACGGCTGAAAATCCTCTATGCCCTGCTGGAGGGGGAGCTGTGCGTGTGTGATCTGGCGGGGCTGATGGCGGTGAGCCAGAGCGCCGTGTCCCACCAGCTGCGGGTTCTAAAAAACAGCAAGCTGGTGAAATTCCGCCGGGAGGGCAAGACCATCTACTACTCCCTGGCGGACAGCCATGTGGAAAGCATGTTAAGCCAAGGAATGGAACATATTGAAGAATAAAAAGGAGGGGTACCACATGAAAAAGACCTATAAAATGGAGGACCTGGACTGCGCCAACTGCGCGGCCAAAATGGAGGCGGCCATCAAGAAGATTGAGGGCGTCACCGCAGCCAGTGTAAGCTTTATGGCCCAGAAGGTGACCATTGAAGGGGACGACGCACGCTTTGATGAGATCCTGAAAGAGGCGGTGAAGGTCTGCAAAAAGGTGGAGCCGGACTGCCGGATCATTGTGAAATAAGGAAGTGACTTTGTCATGACCCGAAAACAGAAAAAGACCCTTTGGCGCATTGTCATCAGCTTTGTGCTGCTGCTGGCGGCGGCATGGATTCCCGACCAGATCTATCCGGGAAGCTACTGGGTGATTGATTTTACCGGGCAGTGGGTACCGCCCAGTGAGTGGCTGACCGCCGGCTATACCCAGTATAGCTGGGGCATCGTCAAACCGCTGGCCTTTCTGGTCCCATACCTGGTGATTGGCTGGGATGTGTTGTGGAAGGCCCTGCGCAACATCAAAAGCGGCCAGGTCTTTGACGAAAATTTTCTTATGTCGGTGGCCACAATTGGCGCCATGATCGTGGGGGAGTACGCCGAAGGGGTGGCAGTCATGCTCTTTTACCAGGTGGGCGAGCTCTTTCAGAGTGTGGCCGTCCACCGAAGCCGCCGCTCCATTGCCCAGCTTATGGACATCCGCCCGGACAGCGCCAATGTGGAGCGGGACGGGGAGCTCTGTGAGGTGGACCCGGAGGAGGTGGCGGTGGGAGAGACCATCGTCATAAGGCCTGGGGAGCGGGTGCCCCTGGACGGCAAGGTTCTGGAGGGCAGCTCTGCCCTCAATACCGCCGCCCTCACCGGAGAGTCCCTGCCAAGGGATGTGGAGCCGGGGGATGAGGTCATCTCCGGCTGCGTCAACCTTTCCGGTCTGCTGCGGGTGGAGGTCAGCAAGCCCTATGGCCAGTCCACCGTGGCGAGAATTCTGGATTTGGTGGAAAATTCCAGCGAAAAGAAGGCCAAAGCGGAGCACTTCATCACCAAATTCGCCCGCTACTATACCCCCATTGTGGTCTTTGCCGCCCTGGCTCTGGCGGTGGTGCCGTCCCTTGTAGACGGACAGTGGGGCGTGTGGGTGCTCCGGGCCCTCAACTTCCTGGTGGTGTCCTGTCCCTGTGCCCTGGTCATCTCCATCCCGTTGAGCTTTTTTGGAGGACTGGGGGGTGCGTCCCGCCGGGGAATCCTTGTTAAGGGGAGCAACTATCTGGAGGCCCTGGCCCATACGGGGGTCGTGGTCTTTGACAAGACGGGTACCCTTACCCGGGGCGAGTTTTCTGTGACCACGGCAAAGGCCTTTGCCGGGACAGAAGAGCAGCTTTTGGAGACGGCAGCCCTGGCCGAGCAGTTTTCCACCCACCCCATCGCCCGGGCTATCCGGGCGGCCTGGGGGCAGGAGCCTGAACGGGAACGGGTGGAGTGTGTGGAAGAACTGGCCGGACATGGCGTTCGGGCAACAATAGATGGGCGAGAGGTGCTGGCAGGCAGCCGCAAGCTGCTGGAGGAGCACGGCATTCCCATGCCCGGCGGGGAAGAGGAGCTGCCCGGCACCGCCGTCCATGTGGCGGCGGGGGGCGCGTATCTGGGGTATCTGCTGGTGGCCGACCAGGTGAAGGAGGGAGCTGCCCAGGCCCTCCGGGACCTGAAAAGGGCCGGGGTGCGACAGTGCGTCATGCTCACCGGAGACAGCGAACCTGCTGCCCGGGCGGTGGCTGGGGAGCTGGGCCTGGATCAGGCCTATGCCAGGCTGCTTCCGGGAGATAAGGTAGCGAAGGTGGAACAGCTCCTGGAGCAGAAACAGCCGGGGGAGAACCTGGTGTTTGTGGGCGACGGCATCAACGACGCCCCCGTCCTCACCCGGGCGGATATCGGGGTGGCCATGGGCGCCCTGGGCTCCGATGCGGCCATCGAGGCCGCCGACGTGGTGCTCATGGACGATGACCTGGGCAAATTGGCTGTGGCCATGTCCATTGCCCGAAAGACCATGACCATTGTGAAGGAGAACACCGTCTTTGCCATTGGAGTAAAATTTCTGGTGCTTGGTCTGTCCGCGGTTGGATTTGCCAACATGTGGGCGGCGGTGTTTGCAGATGTGGGCGTGTCCATCATCGCCATTTTGAACGCCAGCCGGATGCTGAACAGTAAGTGAGAAAAACCGCCGCAGTTTTTAAGCTGCGGCGGTTTTCTGCGTTCCAAGGTGGAGCAAGAGACGTTTGGAGAAGCGCTGACAAAAGACAACTAAGCGTTCCGGTTAGAGAAATTCCTGGGTGGACACCCGCAGTACCCCGCACGGCGTCA
>CAUFAM010000240.1 GCA_959022875.1 uncultured Oscillospiraceae bacterium
AGCATGACGCCCTCGGCCAGGGAGGTGTCAAAGCCCTCCATGGTCAAGATGCCGTCCATGCCGTCCACGCCGAAGAACTTGGGGGCGTAGTTCATGGCCTTGGCCTGGGACAGGATCAGGGAGGCGGGCTCATAGTACATGGGCAGGAACAGCAGGTCGGCACCGGCCTGCTTGGCCTGGGTCAGCTGAACGGTGAAGTCGGTCTTGCTGTCCTCGGTGAAGGTGGCGTTGCCCACCACGTTCAGGCCCAGCTCCTCAGCCTCAGCCATGAACTTATCCTTGATGCCGGTGGAGTAGTTGTCATCGCTCTTCCAGATGATGAACACCTTCTCGGCCAGGTTTTGCTCGGAGATGTACAGAGCGGAGGCGGTGCCCTGGTTGGGGTCGGAGAAGCACATCTGATAGACGTTGTCCTTGCCGGCAATGACGTCGGGGGAGGAGGCGGAGGGGGTGAGGGCGAAGATGCTGTCCTCGTAGTTCAGAGCGGAGGTGCTGATGCCGGGCTGGGAGGTGACGGAGCCCAGGGAGATCTGCATGCCCCACTCCTTCAGAGCGTTGTAGGCGTTGACGGCCTTCTCAGGATCGTGGACGTCGTCCTCGTAGCGCAGGACAAACTGGATGTCGCCGCCGGCGGCATTGATTTCGTCCACGGCGATCTGGGCGCCGCGCTGGGCGGCGATGCCGTAGATGGAGGCGCCGCCGGTCAGGGGGCCGGTGCCGCCCAGCTTAAAGGCATTGGAGGCCTCACCGGAGGTGCTGGCGGAAGCGCTGCCGGTGCTGGCAGCGCTGCTCTGGGCGCCGGAGGAACTGCTGCCTCCGCCGCAGGCGGCCAGGCTCATGGTCATGGCCAGAGCCAGGGCAAGAGAGAATAACTTCTTCATTCTAACGATCTCCTTTTCGAGTGATTATACAAAAAAGCGGCTCCGATTCCAGAAAGAACGAAGCCGCTTTTGTATCGAAGGGATGGGGGACGGTTGTTCTTTAAGGTGTGTTTAACTTGTAAATCAGTACGCTGACCAGGCAAAGAATCATAATGACTGGAATCAGTCGAGCCAGTGCTCCGCACACAATGGCCAGGGCCAAAATAAGAAAAATGGACACCATGACCATGGTGTCCATAGAAATAATCGTAAAATTGGCATTGGAATCCTGAAAATAGGCGCAAGAACAAGAGTCCCCAGCGCCATTGGCGGCGGACCAGCTGGCATTCATCATTGGATTACAGCGCCCCAGCATCATTCCAGGTTCTCCCTTCCTGCAAGTGCGTTAAAAGATACATGCATTTATTCTAAGAGAAGGGATAACAAAAGTCAATTGTCGTTCTCCACAGGAATGACAGAATAAAAAGGCTAAAATTTCGGAAATATTGGCGATTATAACAAAAGAACCGTGTAAAATGCCAACGGCCTCTCGTTTTTGCCCACTGGGAGGAAAGGGTGGGGCATTTCATTATGAGCCGCAGTAATCATAAGATAGGAAAAAACAATTAGACTTCGTTGGACAGTTGAATATAAAATATAAACAGAATCTAACGTTCTTTGTTCAATCCGCAATAAAGGGAAAGAAATTGCATGGCCTTGCGGAAGTAGATCCGCTGGGCGGGCTGTGTTTGCGGAGATTACCCCGGTTTGGTGGAAAACAGAGACATGAAAGGGAGTTGTAAAATGCAGATTAACATTGATACCAAGTTTGTGGCACTGTTGGGAAAGCCGCTGAAGCAGTCTGTGTCTGCCAGGATGCAGAACGCGGGCTTTGAAGCCGCGGGAGAAAATATGCTGTACTTCTTCCTGGAGACGGGAAAGGAAGATCTGGGAGAGATCGTGGCCGGACTGCGGCACATGAATCTGGCAGGTCTGGGTGTGACCAAGCCGGACAAGGTGGCCATCCTGCCCTATTTGGATGAGCTCGATCCCACTTGTGAGGATATGGGTGCCTGCAATACCGTGGTCAAGACGGAGGACGGCAAGCTGGTGGGTTACAATACGGACGGCATCGGCTTCTATACCTCCCTGACGGAGGAGGCAGGAATCCAGGCCGCCCATAATACCTTCTTCTGCTTCGGCGGCGGCGGAGCGGGCCGGGCGATCTGCTCGGTTCTGGCTCAGAAGGGGGCAGAGAAAATTTATGTGACCGATTTGTATGAGGACTGTGCCCGTTCCCTGGTGGAGGACATAAACCAGAAGTTTGCACCCGTCGCGGAAGTGGTGCCACATGGTGACTTTTCAAAGCTTGCCGAGTGCAGCGTAGTGATGAACGCCAGCGGCGTGGGGATGGGTTCTACCATCGGACAGAGCCCGCTGCCCAAGGAGTACATCCGGAAAGACCAGTTTTTCTTTGACGCGTGCTATAACCCGGAAAAGACACAATTCCTTCTGGATGCGCAGGCCGCTGGGGCCCGGATCTTGAACGGACTGGGAATGGTACTCTATCAGGGGGCCGCTCAGGTGAAGCTCTGGACAGGACGGGAGGCCAATATCGATGCCATGCGCCGGGAACTGGAGCAAATTGTGCTCAGCGAAGGCAAATAAAGGAGTACAAGCCAGTGACGGTCCCCCTGTGAACTGCCGGCCCATTTGACAGTTGATTTGTAATCTGGGATACGGTATGATTGTTTAGAACAAATCATAGGGGGTGGCAGCCTTGAACTTACAGCAATTGTACTATTTCAGAACCTTGGCGGAAGTCAAGCACTTTACCAAAGCGGCCATGAAGCTCATGGTTACCCAGCCTAGTCTGAGCCACTCCATGAGTGACCTGGAGGCAGAACTGGGAATTTCATTGTTTATCCGAACCAACCGCATGGTGACCCTGA
>CAUFAM010000241.1 GCA_959022875.1 uncultured Oscillospiraceae bacterium
GTCTCAGAGCGGACCAGATGATGGCCGATTACGACCGGGTGCTGGAGCGCCTGCGGGAAAAGTCCCGGCAGCTGGCACAGTCCGCCCGGGAGAATGAGCGGCTTCTGTTGGAGATGCTGGAGAAAAAAGCATAAAAATTTGCGCCCTGTCCCGTTGGACGGGGCGCATTTCTTTACAAACGGGAAAAACTGCGCTATACTGTTTTCGCCTCAAATAAACTGTTTTACAAGGAGAATTATGAAAAAGATACTTTCTGTTATGCTGGCGGTATGCTTGCTGGCTGCTGCCGGTTGTTCCGCACCCCAGACCCCGGAGGAAGAGAGCCGCCTGAGCGTGGTAGCCACTACCTATCCCGTGTACCTGTTTGCCAGCGCCCTGTGTGACGGGGTGGAGGGAGTGACGGTAGAGCGGCTGAACACCGGTGAGACCAGCTGCCTCCACGACTATACCCTGTCTGTGGATGATATGCGCCTGCTGGAGGGGGCGGATGTGATTGCCCTCAACGGCGTGGGGCTGGAGGACTTTATGTCTGACGCTCTGGCCACCAGCACCGCCCAGGTCATCGATTGCTCAGAGGGCGTGGAGTTGCTGGAGAGTCTGACCCACGACCACGAGGAGGGGGACGAGGCCGATCACGACCACGGCCACTACGATCCCCACATCTGGATGGACCCCGAGAATGCGGTTCGGATGGTGGAAAATTTGTATCAGGGCCTGAGCCAGGCCGATGGGGAGAATGAGGCGAAGTACCAGGAAAATATGACCGGGGTCACCGAGCAGCTCCGCGGCTGGGACAGTGCCATGAAAGAGACTCTGGAGAAGCAAAGCGTAGAGATTTCCGGCCTTATTACCTTCCACGACGGCTTCCAGTACTTCGCCAAAGCCTTTGACCTGCCCCTGCTGGCCGCCATCGAGGAGGAGGCGGGGAGTGAGGCCAGCGCCAAGGAGATTACCGAGATTACCCAGCTGGTGAAGGACTATGAGCTGCCCGTGATCTTCACCGAGGTCAACGGCTCCGATGCCACCGCCCAGGCCATTAGCCGGGAAACCGGGTGCGCAGTATCCCAGCTCACCATGCTCATGAGCGGCCAGGATAGTGCCCTTGACAACTACTACGACGGACTGATGGGGAACATTACCGCCATCATCAACGGCTTTGCCGGGGAAGAAGTGATTCCATGAGGAAAATGAAACACGGGAAGCTGGCTTCCGGCTGTGCCGATGCCTGCTGCCTGAAGCTGGATGGACTGTCTGTCAATCTGGAGGGGGATGCGATTTTGGAGGATGTGTCCTTCCACCTCCACTGTGGAGAGATTGCGGCCCTCATCGGCCCCAACGGGGCGGGCAAGTCCACGCTGTTTCGCAGTATCCTGGGCCAGACCACGTATAAAGGAACGATCACCTTCTCTCCGGCGGGAGGCCCTGCCATCCGCCTGGCCGATGGTTCGGTGGTGGGGGGCAGCCGCCCTCTGGTGGGCTATGTGCCCCAGTCGCCCAGCTTTGACCGGGGGGATCCGGTGAGCGTGCTGGACTTCTTCACCGCCGCCACCGCCAAGTGGCCGGTGTGGCTGCCGGTGCCCCAGAAGTACCGGGAGCGGGCGGCGGCCAGTCTCCGGCGGGTGCATGGGGAGGACCTGCTGGACCGGGCCATGGGAGCGCTGTCAGGAGGACAGCTCCAGCGGGTGCTGTTGGCCCTGGCCCTGGAGCCGGTGCCCCACATCCTTATTTTGGATGAGCCCCTGTCCGGGGTGGACATTGAGGGAGAGCATCAGCTGCTGGAGATGCTCGATGAGCTGCGTACCCAGTACGACCTGTCCATTTTCCTATCCACCCACGACTTTGCCACCCTGGGTTCCTTTGCCGACAAGGTAATTTTGCTCAATAAAAAGGTGCTCAAGGCGGGCACCCCCGACGAGGTGCTTTCTTCCCCGGAGTTTTATGAAACCTTCCATCTGCGGATGGGGAGAGGGGGAGAGGCGTAATGGAGCTTTGGTATAACCTGCTATCCGTCCTGCCCTTTGACTGGGCTCAGCCCGGGCAGATGTACTTTATGAAAAACGCCCTGCTGGCGGTGCTGGTCATTACCCCTCTGTTTGGAATCCTGTCCACCATGGTGGTTCACAGCCGGATGTCCTTTTTCTCCGACGCTCTGGGCCACTCCGCCTTTACCGGCATGGCCATCGGCGCCCTGTGTGGCTTCAACCAGCCCACCTGGGCAGCGGTGATCTTTGCCATTGTCTTTGCCCTGCTTTTTAATCTGGTGCGCCGGCGCACCGCCCTGGCCAGCGACACGGTGATTGGAGTCTTTTCCTCCACCGCTGTGGCCCTGGGCATCTTCCTGTCCACCCTCAACGGCCGCTCCTTTACTAAGTTCAACAGCCTGCTCATCGGCGATGTGCTGTCGGTAGATCCGGCCATGATCGGGGTGCTGGCCTGCATCCTGGTGATCGTGGTGGTGCTGTGGGTGGTATCTTTTAATCAGCTTATGCTCTCCGCGGTTCACCCTGCCCTGGCCGACAGCCGGGGGGTGAAGGTGTTCTGGCAGGAGACGGTGTTCTCCGTGGCCATTGCCGTGGTGGTTACCCTGTCCATGACCTGGGTGGGCCTGCTGGTCATCAACTCCCTGCTGGTGCTCCCCGCCGCTGCCTCCCGGAACATTGCCCGGAATATGTGGCAGTATCACCTCTTTTCCCTGGTGGGTGCGGTGATTGCGGGAATTGCCGGACTGATGACCTCCTACTACCTGGGTCCCTCCGCCGGCGCCTCCATCACCATCTATCTGGCCATTTGGTTTGCTTTGACCTTCCTGGTA
>CAUFAM010000242.1 GCA_959022875.1 uncultured Oscillospiraceae bacterium
CCCAGTTCACCGATGAGATGCGCCAGGAGGTGGCGGACAGCGGACGCACCATCCACGAGGTGCTCACTGTGGCCTCCATGATCGAAAAGGAGACTGACGGTGAGGACCGGGGGAAGATCGCCTCCGTCATCTACAACCGCCTGAACAACCCCGGTGCCTCCGCCGGCACCAACGGCTACCTTCAGATCGACGCCACCCTGGCCTACCTCAACGGGGGCAAGGTGCCCACCGAGGCGGACAAGTCCATCGACTCCCCCTACAATACCTATCTGTATCCCGGCCTGCCCCCCGGCCCCATCGCCAACCCCGGCCTGGAATCCATCAAGGCCGCTATGGAGCCGGAGAGCACCTCCTACTATTATTATACCCTGGGCGACGACAACAAGCACCATTTCTTCAACACTTACGGAGAGATGACCTCCTTCATGTCCACCCAGGCGCTTTACAGCGGCGGCTGACGATTTACAGCGGGCCCCGGAACGACTTCCGGGGCCCGCTCGACCTGTTGAAAAGGCGCGGCTCCTATGCCGCTCTGATGGGAGGCTGATCCTGATGGAACGAAAGAAGATCGAACTGCTGGCTCCGGCCGGCGACATGGAGCGCCTTCAGATGGCCGCCGCCTATGGGGCAGACGCGGTCTATCTGGCCGGTACTACTTTCGGCATGCGCTCCTTTGCCGGCAACTTTACGCCGGAAGCACTGAAGGAGGCGGTGGAGCTCTGCCACCGCCGGGGCATCCGGGTCCATGTTACCTGCAACACCATGCCCCGAAACAATGAGGTGGCCCGCCTGCCGGAGTGGCTGGAATATCTGGACAGCCTGGGGGTGGACGCCATCATCCTGGCCGATGTGGGCACCCTGGCTCTGGCCGCCGCCCACGCCCCCCATGTGGAGCGGCACATCTCCACCCAGGCCAGTGTGGTCAACTACCAGTCCGCCCGGGCATGGCACCAACTGGGGGCCAAGCGGGTCATCCTGGCCCGGGAGCTCAGCCTGGACGAGATCCGGGAGATCCGGGACAAGACGCCCCCCGAGCTGGAGCTGGAGGTCTTTGCCCACGGCGCCATGTGCGTCAGCTACTCCGGCCGGTGCCTGCTGTCCAACTACATGACGGGCCGGGACTCCAACCGGGGGGCCTGCGCCCAGCCCTGCCGCTATCAGTACGCCCTGATGGAGGAGAAGCGGCCGGGAGAATACTTCCCCGTCTATGAGGAGAATGGGGCGACCTACATCATGAACTCCCGGGATATGTGCATGATCGACCACGTGGGCGAGCTGATGGACGCCGGCCTGGACTCCCTCAAGATCGAGGGGCGGGCCAAATCAGCTTACTACGCCGCCATCGTCACCGGAGCTTACCGCCACGCCATCGACGCCGCCTGGAGCGGCGTGCCTCTGGACCCCGTCTGGCGGGATGAGGTAGAGCACATCAGCCACCGGCACTACTCCACCGGTTTCTTTTACGGCCAGCCAGGCCAATTCACAGAGGATTCCCGCTACATCCGGGACTGGCAGATCACCGCAAAGGTGGTCAGCTGTGACCAGGAGGGCCGCGCCCTGCTCACCCTGAACAACAAGTTTTCCCTGGGCGACCGGCTGGAGCTGGTGGGCCCCGGCGTCCGCCCCCAGCCTCTGGAGGTCACGGCGCTGTGGGACGAGGACGGACTGCCCCTTACCCAGGTCCGCAAGCCCCAGATGCGCTTCCGCATGCAGCTGCCCCAGTCGGTGCCCCCCCTCTCCATCCTGCGCCGTCAGGCGGACCTGACCCCTTGAGTTCTTTCTGTGCAAACGAGCGCAGGGCTTCTCCCCGTGTGGGGGAGAAGCCCTGCGCTTTCCTTTTTGTTCTCTGACGGATGGAAGCGAACCGTTGTCTTTTTAAAATTGCTACTCTCAGTTCAGCGCCACCGCATCGTCCTTTTCAAAGGCGGAGGGGCTGTAATAGCGGGTCACAGTGCCGTCCGCGGCCTTCTCAAAGCTGAAGTGCTCCATGAAGTCCCACAGCATAGGCATATCAGAGGGATAGCAGTTGTGGGGACGCAGGAGGCACTGCGCCCACTGGAAGAGGGGTACCTCTACGCCGTCCATCTCTTTACTCCAGGTGTACAGCTCGGGGTGACGTGCATCAACACTGGTCGTAGAAGAAGCCTTATCCGCAGCAAAGGTATTGTCAAAGCCGTTGACCTCCAACATATAGGTCGCCCAGCGTTGCAGTTCCTCGGCCTCAAATCCCTTTGCCATGTCTCCAGCATCCATCTGTCCTGTTACCATCATGGTTGGGATCATCTCATTAGCTTCATTCTTAGGCTGGGGGGCAGCAGAGGTGGATGCCACAGCGGCAAAGAACTCGGGGTTGGTCACCGCGAATCCCTGGGTCGCGTTGGATCCCGCAGACTGGCCGGAGCCATAGATCCGGGTGAAGTCCAGATCTGCATAGCTGCCGTCGATCTGCTCCTCCAGGATGGTGATCAGGGAGTGGTAGAACTTGTCGGAGTCGGCATGGGACACGCTGCACGGACTGGCATTATAGGTCTCGCACACAAAGGCCAGCACGATCCCCTCGTCCTCGGCGATCTGCCACCACAGAGTGGAGTCCAGGAAGATAGAGTCGGTCTGGGTGTTGCCGGGATAAATCATCAGCACTGGCAGTTCCTTGCCCTCGAAGCCCTCAGGCACGTAGATGATATACTCCCGGGGGTCCCACAGCCCATCTCCGCTGTTGTCACTGAAGGCGATCACGCCCACCTGGACGGTGCCGTGGCCGTCAATGGCCACATCCTCCTGGGCCAGGATCTGGGTCCCGTC
>CAUFAM010000243.1 GCA_959022875.1 uncultured Oscillospiraceae bacterium
TCAGGTGGGGGGTGTTCTCAACATCTCCAACGCTCTGGTCTCCGCCTGTGCTGCTTGGGCTCTGGGCATTTGCGGCAGCGCGGTGGAGGAGGGGCTGAAGAGCTTCACCGGCGCAGGACGGCGCTTTGAAAAGAAGGGGGAGTACCACGGGGCCATGGTCTATGATGACTATGCCCACCACCCCGATGAGCTCCACGCCCTGCTCACCATGGTCAAGAAGCTGGGATATCAGCGGATTATCTGCGCCTTCCAGCCCCACACCTACACCCGTACCGCCGCTCTGTTTGACCACTTTGTGGATGAGTTGAAGCTGGCGGATGTGGCAGTGCTGGCGGAGATTTACGCCGCCCGGGAGCAGAATACCCTGGGAATTTCCTCCAAGGACCTGGCGGAGAAGATCCCGGGAGCCATTTACTGTCCCTCCCTGGAGGTAGTTACCGACAAGCTCCGGGAGCTGGCCCAGCCGGGGGATCTCATTCTCACCGTGGGCGCGGGAGACATCTATCTGGCCGGGGAAGCGCTGGTCAAAGCATAACAAATGGGGCGAACCCTTCGGGTTCGCCCCATTTTTACGGATGAATCAAAGGTTGCTGTCCAGCACCTGGGTAAAGGCCCCGGCGGGCATGACGCCCACCTTGCGGTCAATTTCCTTGCCGTCCTTGAAGAAGATGACAGTGGGGATAGACATAACGCCGTAGCGGATGGCCAGCTCCTGCTCCTCATCTACGTTCACCTTGCCGACCACGGCCTTACCCTCGTACTGTTTGGCCAGATCGTCGATGACGGGACCGAGCATTTTGCAGGGGCCGCACCAGCTGGCCCAGAAGTCCACCATCATCAGCTTGCCGTCATTCAAAGCCTTGTCAAAGCCGTCCTTGCTGAAATGTACCAACATATCAATCATTTCCTTTCTGTTAATCCATAAGCTTTTTTATTATTGTTCCGTGTTCTGATCCAGATATTCACAGGCGGACAGAGCGGCCACATGGCCCTCGCCCACAGCCTTGGAGACCTGAAGGGGGACGCCGGTACAGTCGCCGGCGGCAAACACGCCCTCCACATTGGTGGCCATGCGCCGGTCTACCTTAATATAGCCCGCCTCAGTCTCCAGGGAGGGCAGCAGGTCGGTGGGAGCCACAGCCTGCCGGAGGATAAAGACTCCATTGCAGGGGAGGAAGGCTCCATCAGCCTCCAGGCCGGTCACTGTCTGTTCCCCTTTGACGGCCAGCCTGCCGGCCTTCACATAGGGGATGCCTTCATCCAGTCCTACGGGGGGCTGGGGGGATACATAGGTCACCTGGCAGCCCAGGCTGCTGAGGTAGTTGGCCTCGTGAGGAGCGTCGGAGGAGCGGCCCACCACGATGACCGGCTTGCCCCGGTAGAGCATTCCGTCGCAGGTGGCGCAGTAGCTGACTCCACGGCCCAGATACTCTTCTTCTCCGGGGTATTTGGCCTGGCGCACCACGCCGGGGGCCAGAATGAGGGCCTTTCCCTCATAGACCTGGCTGCCCACGGTCACCATGAAGCCGTTCCAGACCATTAGGGAGATGGCTTTGCCCACCACGAACTCCACGCCCATTCCTTCCGCGTGCCGGTAAAAGGTCTCCAGCATTTCCGCTCCGGTCAGGCCCGGAAGCCCCAGATAATTGTCCACCCGCTCGGCTTTGGCCAGAGGACTTTCCTGCCAGCGGTTACCGATGACCAGTACACTCTTGTTGCGGCCTCTGGCGGCTGTGGCAGCGGCCAGTCCCGCCGGGCCGGAACCCAGCACGATAATGTCATAGGCCATTCGTTATCCCTCCCTGCTTGGAAGATGTTTGGATAGGTGTTATTATACTCCATTTTGCTGCCGGTTACAAGAAGCGGCAGCGGGGAGTGTTTGTTTCGGTGTGTCCATACCATACCACACAGGGGGAAAGGCTTCTGTAACTTTGTCACACAGGACGAGAGTGCCTCGAAATTCCGGGAGAAATGCGGGAAGCCCTTGCATTTTCCCTGGCTTATGGTGTAGAATACATAAGTTATCAAGGTTCCGGCCATGGGCCGTGTACCCCCGAGAAGACAGGAGGAAACAAGCTATGTCGGAAGACGTGAAGGCTGTTGCAGAAAACGAGGCTCCCGAGAGCCAGAACTTTATCCACCAGTTCATCCAGGAGGACATCGCCCCCGGCGGCCGTTTTGCCGGGATGCAGGTGCACACCCGCTTCCCGCCTGAGCCCAATGGCTATCTCCACATCGGCCACTGCAAGGCGCTGATCATTGACTTTGGTTCTGCTGAAAAGTTCGGCGGCATTTGCAACCTGCGTATGGACGATACCAACCCCGCCAAGGAGGACACCGAGTTTGTGGATGCCATCCAGGAGGACATCCACTGGTTGGGCTTTGACTGGGGTGACCGGTTCTTCTATGGCAGCGACTATTTTGAAAAGACTTATGAGCTGGCCGTGGGCCTGATCAAGAAGGGCCTGGCCTATGTGTGCGAGCTGACCCCTGAGCAGTTCCGGGAGTACCGGGGCGACACCAACACCCCCGCCCGCTCCCCCTGGCGCGACCGGCCCATTGAGGAGAGCCTGGATCTGTTTGAGCGCATGAGAAACGGGGAATTCCCCGAGGGCAAGTACACCCTCCGGGCCAAGATCGACCTGGAGAGCGGCAACTTCAACATGCGCGACCCGGTGCTCTACCGCATCCGCTATATCGAGCACCACCGCCAGGGCACCAAGTGGTGCATCTTCCCCATGTATGACTTTGCCCATCCCATCCAGGACGCCCTG
>CAUFAM010000244.1 GCA_959022875.1 uncultured Oscillospiraceae bacterium
GCTGCCTCCTCCATTGCCGCCTCCAACGCCGGAAACTACGACCTGCACTTTGCCCTTCACTCTAACGCGGCGGCAGGCGAGCAGGCAGGAAAGGCAACGGGCTCCATTGTCTTCTACTACCCCACCAGCGCCTCCGGGAAACGGGCGGCGCAGCTGGTGGCTGACGGTCTGAAAACCATCTATCCAGACCCCAACCTGGTGCGCACCCAGGCCACCACCACCCTGGGGGAGGTGGCCAAGGTCCGGGCGCCAGCCATTTTGCTGGAGCTGGCCTTTCACGACAATCCGGAGGATGCGGCCTGGATCAAGAATAACCTGGATGAGGTGGCACGGATTCTGGTGCTGGCTCTCACGGAATACTTTGACATTCCCTTCTTTGAGACGGAAAATCGCCGCTCCGGCGTGGTGGATGTGAGCTGGGGCAACCTCAACATCCGTGCCCGGCCCACCACCGAAGCCCCCATTATCGCCCAGGCCCCGGACGGCGCCCCCCTCACCATCATCAACACCGCAAACGGCTGGCACCTGGTCAACTTCAACGGCACCATCGGCTACGCCAACGCCGACTACATTACCCTGCTGTAAGGAGGCGGTTTTATGGACATTCATGTGGTACAGCCCGGCGACACCCTCTACCGCCTGGCCCGGCAATACGGCGTCCCCATGGACCGCCTGCTCCACGACAACCAGCTGCCCGATCCCTCCCAATTGGTGGTGGGGCAAACCATCGTCATCCGCTACCCCACCCTTACCTATACGGTAAAGGAAGGAGACACCCTCTGGTCCATCGCCCAGGCCAACGCCTCCACCGTCCGCGCTCTGTTGCGCAATAACCCAAACCTCCAGGGCAAGGACCTGATCTATCCCGGGCAGATGCTGGTCATCCAGTACCAGGACCGCCCCCAGGCCTCCCTCACCGTCAACAGCTACTCCTACCCGTGGATTGACCGCTCCCTGCTCACCGCCACGCTGCCCAATCTGTCTCAGCTCACCATCTTTGCCCACCGCTTTACCAGCGACGGGACGCTGCTCCCCCCCGAGGATGAGACGCTGATTTCATCCGCTCTTCAATCCGGGGTAGCTCCCCTGCTGTGCCTGGCCAATCTGGACGAGAACGACCGCTTTTCCAGCCAGCTGGTCCATGAACTCCTCAGCAGCCAGCAAGCCCAGGAGGCACTCATTGCCGCCATCTCCCGGCAAGCCGTGAGCAAGGGGTACCGGGGGGTGGACGTGGACTTTGAATATGTCTACGGAGAGGACGCAGCGCGCTACGCCGCCTTCCTCACCCGCCTCCGTGAAGCCCTTCGCCCCAATGAGCTCCCCCTCTCTGTGGCTCTGGCAGCCAAAAACCGGGACGATCAGCCCGGCCGCCTCTATGAGGGCCACGATTACGGTCTCATTGCCAAGGCGGTGGACTACGCCCTGCTCATGACCTACGACTGGGGCTATGTCAGCGGCCCGCCCATGGCTGTGGCTCCCCTGCCCCAGGTGCGGGAGGTGGTCGCCTACGCTCTGACCCACTTCAAACCCGGACAGCTCTACCTTGGCATCCCCAACTACGGCTATAACTGGCCCATTCCCTTCAAAGAGGGCAATCAGGCGGTATCCGTAGGAAATCAGCAAGCCGTCCGCCTGGCCTGGGACCGCCACGCCGCCATCCGCTTTGACGAGACCGCCCAGGCCCCCTGGTTCCGGTATGTGGATGAACGCGGACAGGAGCGGGAAGTGTGGTTTGAGGATGCCCGGAGCATTCAGGCCAAACTCAAGTTGGCCCTGGAGTTTGGCCTTCACGGGGTGGGCTACTGGAATCTGGACCGCCCCTTCCCCCAGAACTGGGTGGTGCTGTCCTCCACGGCCAACATCACGCCCCTGCTGTAATTGCGGGAAAAGGTCTGGATTTTCCCGGTGGGGTGTAGTACAATAGCCCCAACGCTTTACAAAGGAGGACATCACTATGTCTGTTACCGTAGGTTTGAAAGGCCGGGCTGAGGCCGTTGTCAGCGATCAGAACACCGCCCAGGCCGCCTGCTCCGGGGCATTGCCCGTCTTTGGCACCCCCTTTATGTGCGCTTTGATGGAGGAGGCCTCCTGGAAGTCCATTGCCCCTCACCTGGAGGAGGGCCAGAGCACCGTGGGCACCAAGCTGGACATCACCCATGACTCCGCCACTCCCGTGGGCATGAAGGTCTGGGCCGAGTGTGAGGTCACGGAGGTGGACGGCAAGCGTCTGGTACTGAAGGTGGCCGCCTATGATGAGAAGGGCCTCATCGGCCAGGGCACCCATGAGCGGTTTATCGTCACTGACGAGCGCTTTTTGGCCAAAACCGCAAAAAAGCTGGAGGCCTGAGGCATGTCCATCGAGAAGGTACGAGACTACTTCCGCCCCCTTGGGCGGGAAGGCGACATTCTGGAGTTTCCCGTGTCCAGCGCCACAGTAGAGCTGGCGGCCCAGGCGGTGGGTGTTATCCCCGCCCGGATTGCCAAGACCCTGTCCTTCCTGGTGGAGGACAAGTGCGTGCTCATTGTAGCCGCCGGGGACGCCAAGGTGGACAACAGCAAATATAAGCATCTCTTTCACACCAAGGCCAAAATGCTCACCCCTGAACAGGCGGTGGAGATGACCGGCCATGCGGTGGGCGGCGTATGCCCCTTTGCTGTCAACCCGGGCGTAAAAATATATCTGGATGCTTCTCTGCGGCGGTTTGAGACGGTGTTCCCCGCCTGCGGCAGCGGCAACAGTGCCATTGAACTGACCATCTCGGAGCTGG
>CAUFAM010000245.1 GCA_959022875.1 uncultured Oscillospiraceae bacterium
TAATAATTAACAGGTTAATTATTTGAAAGGAGGGATTGACCTTGCACCCATCTGTTCAGGAGCTGGAGATCCTAGCCCGGCAGGTAAACCAGGCCCACCGTTCCGCCGTCCAGGCCGAACTCAACGCCGCGGGGCTGGGAGAGATTGGCCATCCGCTGCTGCTCACCATCCTGCAAAGCTCCTGCGGCCAGGATCCGGAGGGGCAATGCCACGCCCAGCGTGATCTGGCCCAGCTTCTTCATATTTCCCCGGCGGCGGTGGCCACTTCCCTGAAATCCCTGGAAAAGAGCGGATATATCCGCCGGGAACCGGGACGCGACGCCCGGCGCAACCGGGTAATTCTCACCGAAAAGGGGCTGACGGCAGTCTCTGGCTGCCAAAACGCTTTCACAGCGGTGTCCCAGCGAATGCTCTCCGGGTTCTCCCCGGAGGAGCGAGAGCAGCTGCAGTCCTTCCGGCGCAGAATGCTCCAAAATTTACGGGAGGCTCCCCCCTCCCAATCTCAGGCAAAGGAGGAATGTTAACTTGCTTTCCCTTTTTATCACCCACCTTCAAGGGTATAAGCGGGATGCCATCAAGTCTCCCATTTTTATTACCCTGGAGGTCATCTGTGAACTCATTCTCCCCCTGGTTATGGCAGAAATTGTAGACGTGGCCATTCCCGCGGGGGACGTGGGCTACATCTGCAAGATGGGAGCGATCATGCTTCTCTTGTCCCTGGCCGCCATGGCCTTCGGCGTGCTCAGCGCCAAATACTCCACCTTTGCCAGCCAGGGCTTCGGCGCCAATCTGCGCCAGTGCCTGTTTGACAAGGTACAGGACTTTTCCTTCTCCGACATCGACCGTTTTTCTTCCGCCTCCCTCATTACCCGCATGACCAACGATGTCAACGCCATGACCATGATGCTGAACATGGGCCTTCGTATGCTGGTGCGGGCTCCGGTGATGCTCATTGCCTCTCTGGCCATCTGCATCTCCATCAACGCCCGGCTGGCCATCGTCCTGTTCATTGTCATCCCCCTGATGGTGCTGGCCATTGGCATTTTAATGAAAATCTGCACCAAGCTCTTTGAGGCCATGCAGAAGCGAATCGACGGGCTCAACAACACCCTTCAGGAGAACCTGGTGGCCATCCGGGTGGTCAAGGCCTTCGTCCGGGAAAACTATGAGCGGGAGAAATTCAAGAAATCCAACGATGACCTTACCAATGCTGCCCTCAACGTGGGCCTCAAGGTCATTGCCATCATGCCCATCATGATGCTGGCCATGAACGGCGCCACGGTGGCGGTACTCTATCTGGGCGGCAAAATGGTCATGGCCGAGGGCTTCCTGCTGGGCGATTTGCAGGCCTTTATCAACTATATTTTCCAGATCCTCATGAGTGTGATGATGGTGGCCATGGCCCTGCTTCAGCTCACCCGCGCCCAGGCCTGCGCCCACCGCATTAACGAGGTTCTGCGTACCGAGCCTTCTGTGGAGGATAAACCCCACGCCAAAGAGCAGGCTCTGCCCGCCCCCAAGGGCGAGGTGGAGTTCCGCAATGTCTGCTTTAAATATGTGGCCACCGGCACCGGCGATGACGTCCTCTCCAATATCAGCTTCACCGTCAAGCCCGGCTCCTTCGTGGCCATTGTGGGCGGCACCGGCACCGGCAAGTCCACCCTGGTCAACCTAATCCCCCGCTTCTACGACGTCACCGGCGGGGCGGTTCTGGTGGACGGGATGGATGTGCGGGACTACCCCCTGGAGGAGCTTCGCAGCCGCATCGGCATGGTCCTCCAGACCAACGTCCTCTTCACCGGCACCATCCGGGAAAACCTCCTCTGGGGCCGCCCAGACGCCTCCGAGGAAGAGATCATCCAGGCTGCCAAGGACGCCCAGGCCTACGACTTTATCATGTCCTTCCCGGACGGCTTTGACACGGTGCTGACCCAGGGCGGCACCAACGTCTCCGGCGGCCAGAAGCAGCGCCTTTGTATCGCCCGGGCCATGCTGCGAAAGCCCGCCATTCTCATTCTGGACGACTCCACCTCCGCGGTAGACTCGGCCACCGAGGCAGCCATCCGGGAGTCCTTCCGGAAGAACCTGAAGGATACCACGGTCATCATCATCGCCCAGCGCATCTCCTCGGTGCAGTACGCCGATGAGATCCTCATTCTGGACGACGACCACATTGCCGGCCAGGGCACCCACGAGGAGCTTCTGGCGAGCAACGCCATTTATCAGGAAATTTATCAGTCTCAGCAAGAGGGGGTGGGTGAATAATGCCAGGACCTAATCATGCCCCGCGTGGGGGCTACGCCAAGCCGAAGAATCTGGCGAAAACCGCCCGCCGTCTGGTGGGCTATCTGACCCGCAGCAAGCTGCCTTTGCTGGCGGTTGTGCTCTTCCTGGTGCTGTCCGTATGCAGCAACCTGGGCGGCTCCTATATGATGCGCGGCATCATCAACGACTTCATCTGGTCCGGCTGCACCGACTTTGCCGGCCTGGCCTTTGCCATCCTTAAGCTGGTGGGTATTTATCTTGTTGGCTGTGTGGCCACCTACTGCCAGTCCGCTGTGATGGTCCGTCTGGCCCAGCGGGGGGTCAACCGCCTGAGAAAAGACCTGTTTGACAAGCTCCAGACCCTGCCCCTGAGCTACTTTGACAAGCATCCCCACGGGGAACTGATGAGCCGCTTCACCAACGATGCGGACAATGTGCAGATGGCCCTGGAGCAGAGCGTGGTCTCCCTGTGCTCCAGCCTGCTCATGTTTGTGGGACT
>CAUFAM010000246.1 GCA_959022875.1 uncultured Oscillospiraceae bacterium
CAGCCGGATCTGCTCTTTGTCTGCCTGGGAGCTCCCAAGCAGGAAAAGTGGATGGCCCGGTGGGGCAAGCATACGGGCGCCCGGCTGGCCGTTGGTCTGGGAGGGGCGCTGGATGTGTTCGCGGGCAATGTGAAGCGGGCCCCGGAGGCCTGGCAGAAGGCCGGGATGGAGTGGGCCTACCGTTTGGTGCGGGAGCCCCAGCGGGCCGGCCGCATGGCCAAGCTGCCCCTGGTGCTGGTGAAGGCCGCCGGAGCGAAGATCCGGCGCAAGTGATCCCGGGATTTTGGACCCGGATGGTTTGAAAAAGGAGGTTTTCCTATGGTGTACATTCTGCTGGCGGAGGGCTTTGAGGAGTCTGAAGCGATTGTGCCTGCGGACTTACTGCGCCGGGCGGGGATTGAGACCGCCTTTGTGTCGGTGGAGCCCGGCCTGGTGCGCAGCAGCCACGGCATCTGCGTGCAGGCGGATCTGACCTTTGGACAGATTGACCTGTCCCGGGCGGAGATGATCGTCCTGCCCGGCGGTCTGGGAGGCGTGAAGAACCTGAGCAAGCTCTCAGGCATCGGCCACACCATCCAGTTTGCCCTGGAAGAGGGCAAGTGGGTGGCTGCTATCTGTGCTGCTCCCACCCTGCTGGCTAAGCGGGGGTTTCTCCAGGGGAAGAAGGCGGTGTGCTACCCCGGCATGGAGGACCAGATGGAAGGCGCGCTGCCCCAGATGGAGCAGCGGGTCGTGGTAGATGGGCAGATCATCACCGGCCGGGCAGCCGGTTCCGCCTTTGATTTTGGGCTGGAGCTGGTCAAAGCGCTGGCGGGAGAGGAAAAAGCAGAAGAGGTGCGCCATGCCGTCCACTATTGATTTGGAAAAAAAGCAGCTGCGTAAGCAGGTGCGCCAGCAGCTGTCCGCTATGGACCCCCAGGAGCTTGTCCGGGGGGACACAGCCTTGTTTGAACAGTTTCTTGCCCTGCCCCAGGTGCAGAAGGCTAAGAGCATCTTCGCCTTCTGGGGCATTGAGGGCAAGGAGCCCGACACCAAAAAGCTCATTGCCCGGCTGGTGGAGCAGGGAAAGCAAATCGGCCTTCCCCGCATGCTCCCGGAGCATCAGATGGAAGTGCGCCTCTATGACCCCGATAAGCCCCTGATTGAGGTGGGCTTTGGCATCTCCGAGCCGGGGGAGGACTGTCCCCTGATGGCCAAGGAGGACATCGACCTTATTCTGGTGCCCGCGGTGTGCTATGACCGCCGGGGCTACCGCCTGGGCTTTGGCGGGGGGTACTACGACCGGTGGCTGGAGCACTTTTCCGGTTTCCGGGTGGGCCTGTGCCGCAAGGCTGTCCTCCAGGAAACGGTTCCCACTGAGGCCCATGACAGCCGGGTGGACCTGCTGATTACGGAGGAGGAGACCTTCTCCTTCTAAAAGCTGGGAATAAAGAGCGGGCGGGAGAGAAACTCCCCCGCCCGGCTTGGTGTGTAGCGCTCAGCAGCAGCCGCAATCGTCGTCGCAGCCGCTGTTCCGGCTGCTGCCGCAGCCGTTGTTGTTCCAACTGCCGCAGCCGCAGTTGCTGCTGTTGCCGCAGCTGTTGCTGTTCCAGCCGCCGCCGCAGCAGCAGAAGAGGATGATCAGCAGAATGATCCACCAGGAGCCGTTACCGCCCCAATTGTTGTTCCCACAGCACATATTGTATTTCACCTCATTTCATTTGCGTCGGGACCGGTGTCCCGCGCTTCTGTAATATTCTATGGCCCCGGCCTGTCCCCGGTGACAGGGGCGGAGCAAAAAATCATTAGGAGCTGAACCCAATGCCACAGCAACGAGACTATGAACCGCACCAGCGCAGAAGTACCCGCACCTCCCACCGGGAGGAGCAGGGGGAATACCGGGAGGGCCATTCCCAGCGCACGTCCTCCCAGCACCGCAGAAAACGCAAACCCTCCGCCGGACGTACCGCCAGCCTGGTGCTGCTGTATATCGCGGGGGTGATCGGGGCGTCGGTCATTCTGGCCTGTGTGGGCTGGATTCTGGCCGGAGATGTGCTGGCCCTGAACAAAGAGGAGAAGACGGTCACCATTACCATTACCAATGGGGATTCCTTTAGTGATGTGGCCGACCGATTGAAGGACGAAGGGATCATTGAATATAAGTGGCTCTTCAAGCTCTTCGCGGGCATCACCGGCGGGGACGACGGGGTGACCATGGGCACCTATACCCTGAACACCGACATGGATTACCGTGCCCTGCTCAGCGGCATGAGTGCCAACTCGGCCACCAAGGCGGAGGTGTCTGTCACCATCACCGAGGGCATGAACATTTCTCAGATTTTTGAGCTCATGGAGGAGCGGGGGGTGGCCACGGCGGAAAACCTCAACGAGCAGGCCGCCAACTATGACTATGCCTTTGACTTCCTCCAGGACATCCCGCTGGGAGACGCCAACCGTCTGGAGGGCTTCCTCTATCCCGACACCTACCAGTTCTATACCCCCCACAACACCGTCTACGCTATCAATAAGATGCTGGTGCGCTTTGATGAGATCTATGACGAGACCATGCGTGAGCAGGTGGCCAACTCGGGGTATACCCTGCGGGAGATTCTGACCATCGCTTCTCTCATCGAGCGCGAGACCGATGGCGACGACCAGGCGAAGATCGCCTCCGTCATCTATAACCGTCTCAACAACCCCAACGCGGGAACCCAGGGTTATCTGCAAATTGACGCCACCCTGGTGTATATCAACGGCGGCAAGCAGCCCACCGAGGCGGATA
>CAUFAM010000247.1 GCA_959022875.1 uncultured Oscillospiraceae bacterium
CCATTGCCCATATCCAGAGCGACTTCCCGGAGAAATTCGGTATTCCCCGTCAAAGCGGCCTGGTGGAGGACTTGATGGCCCGGATTGTGTTTGAGCCGGAATACCGGCAGGAGAGCGCCTTCCGGGGGCTGGAGGGATTTTCCCATCTGTGGCTTATTTGGGAGTTTTCCAAGGCCAAGGGAAAGCCCTGGTCCCCCACGGTGCGCCCGCCCAGGCTGGGCGGAAATGCCCGCCTGGGAGTGTTTGCCACCCGCTCACCCTTCCGGCCCAATCCCATTGGATTGTCCTGCATCAGGCTGGTGGGGCTGGAGCAGGATCCCAAACTGGGGCCGGTGCTGCTGGTGGCGGGAGCCGATCTGATGGACGGAACCCCCATTTACGACATCAAGCCCTACCTGCCCTATGCCGACTGTAAGCCCGAGGCCACGGGGGGCTTTGCCTCCCAGCCCAAGGAGCCCAGCTTGCAGGTGGAGATTCCCCCACATCTGCTGGAGCGGGTTTCCCCGGAGAAGCGGGAGGCGCTGCGGGGTGTTTTGGCCCAGGACCCCCGCCCCCAGTATCAGGATGATCCCCAGCGGATCTACGGCATGTCCTTTGGCAGCTGTGAGGTCCGCTTCCGGGTGGAGGGGGACCGGTTGGAGGTTTTGGAGATCGTCTTAGGAAAAAGTTAATGGAACATTCATACCCAAAGCGGAGAACTATGCTATCATAAAAGCCGGACAGAACGCACCTTCGGGGCGGCGGAAACTTCCGGTACATGGTCTAAAGGAGGAGTTCTGTATGAAACTGATTTTTGCGGTCATCCGGGATAAAGATGCCAACATGGCCATTGAGGGCCTGGCCCAGTCCCACATCGGCGTAACTAAGCTGGCCAGTACCGGTGGTTTCCTCCGGGATGGCAATACCACGCTGATGATCGGCGCGGAAAATGACCAGGTGGAGCACGTGCTGGAGATTTTGAAGGAAAACTGCGCCAAGCGTACCGAGACGGAGATCATCGCTCCCCATGGGACGGGCGGAGTACCTGCATGGAACCTGGGCTGCACCCCCATTAAAATTGAGGTGGGCGGCGCCACGGTCTTTGTGCTGGAAATGGAGCAGTTTATCAAGCTGTAAGAAAACTCCCCGGCTCTGGCCGGGGAGTTTCTTTTTCAACAGGTTCCACCAGGGGAAAGGAATATTTTTGTGCAAACTACTTGACCTTCCCCCTGGTGGAAGGTGTACTCTGAGCTTGAAAAGGGAGGAGTAAGCCTGTGAAGATCAACGAGGTAGAGGCCCAGGTGGGCATCACCAAAAAGAATATTCGTTTTTATGAAGCCCAGGGTCTGCTGGCCCCCCGGCGCAACAGCGAAAACGGCTACCGGGACTATGGCCCGGAGGAGGTGGAGGCTCTGCGGCAGATCAAGCTGCTGCGCAAGCTGGGCCTTCCTCTGGAGGAGATTCGCCGTATGCAGGCGGGCAGCAGCACCATCGGCGACGGCATGCGCCGCCACCTCATTACTCTGGAGCGGGAGCGGCGCAGCCTGGAGCAGTCCATGGAGTTTTGCCGGGCTCTGAAGGACCGGGAGGAACGGCTGGATGCCCTGGACGCGGGGGCACTGCTGGAGGAGATGGAGCAGCTGGAGCGCTCGGGTATGACCTTTAAGAACAAACAGCAGGGTGATACCCGGCCCATCCGCTATGCGGGGGCCATTGTGGTGGCCGTGCTGATGTGCGCCCTGATGGTGGGCATCATTGCACTGATGGCCTGGGCCTTTGCCGCAGATCCCCAGGACGCGCCGCCCCTGCCGCTGTTGGTTGTGCTCATGGCCATTCCGGCCGCGGTAATTCTGGGGGTGCTGCTGGCCCTGATTCAGCGCATTGGAGAGATCCAGAAGGGGGAGGAAAACGATGCGAAAAACTACTAAGCGCGGCGGTAGTGATTACCGTGTTGGTGGCGGCCTTTATGCTTCTGCTCACCGCCACCTTGGTGACCGGATACTTTGGAGGCAATACCGATGGCATGGCCACGGCTATCGTGCTGGTTTGTGCCCTGATGTACCTGGCGGTGGCGGTAGGGGTCATTGTGGCCCTGTGGCAGCGATGGAAAGAAATCCAGGGAGGTGAGGAGGACGAGGCCAAAAAATACTGAACCCGCCAAGCGCCGGGAGCGGCGGGATGCCGTCCGGGGAGCGGTGCTCCATGTGGTGATTCAGCTGCTGTCTGTGGCGGTGCTGCTGGGACTGCGCTGCCTTACGGTGCGGGCGTGGCTGGATAATCTGCTGCTGTTTGCAGCGGGGCTCAATCTGATTACCATCCCCTTTGCATTTGTGGTGCTGCGGCAGCGGCTGCGGGAAATTGAAAAAGGTGAAATGGATGAAGCACGAAAGTACTGATATTCAAACATATCGTTAAGGAGGAAACAACTATGCTGCTGGTAAACATTGATTACATTCCCGGAAAGGAACTGGACGTGCTGGGTATGGTGAAGGGCACCGTGGTTCAGTCCAAGAACTTCGGCAAGGACTTTATGGCCGGCATGAAGACTCTGGTGGGCGGCGAGATCACCGGCTACACGGAGATGCTCAACGAGGCTCGCCAGATCGCCGTAAAGCGTATGGTGGACGAGGCCGAGGGCCTGGGCGCGGATGCGGTCATCAACATCCGCTACGGCTCCTCCGCCGTGATGCAGGGGGCCGCCGAGGTCATTGCCTACGGCACCGCCGTCCGGTTTAAGTAAGAAACAAAAAGCCGCCCCGGAG
>CAUFAM010000248.1 GCA_959022875.1 uncultured Oscillospiraceae bacterium
GTAGGTGCCCCTGAAGTCAGTGATGTGCCCGTCCTCCAGCATCCAGATGCGGGTGGCAAAGCGGTCGATAAAGTAGCGGTCGTGGGAGACAAAGAGCAGGTTACCCTCATACTCCTCCACCGCCTCCTCGATCCATTCCCGGCTCTGGATGTCCAGGTGGTTGGTGGGCTCGTCCAGGATGAGCAGGTTGATCTGGCTGTCCATGAGCATACACAGCCGCAGGCGGCTCTGCTCGCCGCCGGACAGGGTGGACACGCTCTTGAACACGTCCTCCCCCCGGAACTTGAAGGAAGCCAGCCGGTTGCGGGCGGTTTGGGCGGTACAGTCCAGGTCATAGATCATGGTGTCCACCAGACTGCGCTCCGGGTGGCTGAAGTGGATGATCTGGGGCAGGTAGCCAATCTTCACCGTGGGGCCCAGGCGGAGCTTTCCGCTGTCGGGCTCCTCCTCCCCCATGAGGATTTTAATGAGGGTGGACTTGCCGGTGCCGTTGTCCCCCAGCAGGGCGATGCGCTCGCCTCCCGCCACCTCCAGGTTCACATCGGAGAAGAGGGTGCGCTCCCCAAAGGACTTTTGCAGGTTCTTGATGGTAAGCACCTCGTCCCCCCGGAACTCCCGCTCCCCAAAGCGCACCTGCATCTTCCGCTCCTTTTTGGGGCGGTCGGTAACCCGCATTTTCTCAATGCGCTTTTCCATGGACTGGGCCCGCTTGAAGGTCTTGTCGTTGCCGGAATAGGCCCAGATGCGCAGCTGCTCGGCGGCCTTCTCCAGCTGCTGGATTTTGGCCTGCTCCTTTTCATACTGGCGTAGCTTCTCCTCGTAGCGCCGCTCCTTTTCCACGGCGTAGAAGCTATAGTTGCCGGAGTAGAACTCCGCCTTGCCGCCTTGGATTTCGATGACCCGGTCCACCACCTTGTCCAGGAAGTACCGGTCATGGGAAACGGTGAGTACCGTGCCCTTGAACTTTTCCAGGTACTCCTCCAGCCACTCGGTGGCCCGCAGGTCCAGGTGGTTGGTGGGCTCGTCCAGCAGGAGGATGTCTGTGTCCTCCAGAATCAGTCTGGCCAGGTTCACCCGGGTCTTCTCGCCGCCGGAGAGCTTGTCAAAGGGCTGCTCCCGCATGGCCTGGGGAATGGACAGGCCATTGCAGACCTTATTCTTGTTGGTGTCCATCTCATAGCCGCCCCCGGCCTGGAAGGCGGCGGTGAGCTTGTCATACCGGGAGAGGATGGCGGGGTCGGTCTCCCCCTGGGCCATACGTCCGGCCAGGGCGGCCATCTCCTCCTCCATCTTGTGCAGGGGCTCAAAGGCGGTGTCGATCACGTCCTCCACGGTATAACCCTGGGGATAGACGGGAATCTGGGAGATGAGGCCCAGGCGCTTGCCCGGAGCGATCATCACCTCGCCCTCGTCATAGTCCACCACACCCGTGAGGATGCGCAGCAGGGTGGTCTTGCCGCAGCCGTTGGGGCCAAGCAATCCCACCCGTTCGCCGGTGTCCACCTGAAAGGTGAGCCCGTCTAATATTTTGCTGCCGACCTCAAACTCCTTGACCAGGCCGGATACGGAAATGTCAATCATAGTGTTCCTCTTTTGTTGCTCGTGCTCAGTTCTCTGGAGTCTGCTTCACCAGGAAGGAGGTAATGTCCTCCATCTTCATCCCCCGGGAGGCCTTCACCAGGACGGTGCAGTCGCCCCGCAGCAGCATGGGCAGGCGCTCCATGGCCTCCCCCTTGTCCTGGCAGTACAGCACCTGGGGCACGCCCGCGTCCCGGGCCCCCTGTGCCATGGCGGCAGACTGCTCACCCACGGCCACCAGGCACTGAATGCCCGCCTGGCCCAGGTACTCCCCTACCTCCGCGTGGAGGGCGGGAGAGAATGGCCCCAGCTCCAGCATGTCGCCCAGCACGGCAATTTTATAGCTGCTCTGGCTGTCGGACAGGACGCTGATGGCCGCCCGCATGGACTGGGGATTGGCGTTGTAGGTGTCGTCCAGAATGATGATCCCATTGCCCCGGCGCAGGATGTTCATGCGCATGCGGGTGGGGACGAACTGGCGGATTCCCTGCTCAATCTCATCGGGGGTGAGGCCGAAGCGCTCGGCCACCGCCGCGGCGATCAGGGTGGGATAGACCATGTGCTCGCCCAGGGCGGGGATGCGCACCTCCCGGTCCATTTTGGGGGTGGTCAGGCGGCATTGGATGTGGCTCACCCCGTCGCCCCCCAGAATCTGTGCCCGGTACTCCAGCCCCTCCCCCTGGCCGCAGAAGACGGCCTCCACCGGGGTATGGCCCCGGAGGGTGGCGAGCATGGGGTCGTCCCCGTTGAGAACCAGCAGGCCGTCCTGCTTGATGTGGGGCAGCAGCTCGCACTTGGCCTTAAAGATATTCTCCCGGCTGCCCAGGCGCTCGATGTGGGCGTCGCCGATGTTGGTGATGACCCCCACCTCGGGCTTGACGATGCCGCCCAGGTAGTCGATCTCGCCAAACTTATCCATGCCCATCTCCACCACGCCCACCTGGTGGCTGCTGTCCAGGCGCAGAAGGGTCAGAGGCAGGCCGATGTTGTTGTTGAAGTTGCCCTCGGTCTTCAGGACCTTATACTTCACACCCAGCACCGCGGCCAGCATATCCTTGGCCGTGGTCTTGCCCACGCTGCCGGTGACAGCCACGAAGGGGATGTGGAACTGCTCCTTATACCAGGCGGCCAGATCCCGCAGGGCCCGCTGGGTGGA
>CAUFAM010000249.1 GCA_959022875.1 uncultured Oscillospiraceae bacterium
GACTTCCTGCGCTGGCCCCATGTTGCCGACGCCATTCAGGGGATGATCCTGCTGGGCCAGTGGCTCGACCCGGAGGAACGGCCCCTGCCCAGCGAAGCGGAGCAAATCACATTCATTGAACAGGCTGAAAGAGAAAAGAGAGAAGTTTTCACTCTGCCCCAGGAGGCCATAGACTATGTCCTGTGCGGCGGCAGCGGAGTGTCCGCAGGGAAATTTCGCATTTATGAACAGTTTCAGAAGCAGGAGAGCAAGCAGGAAAATATCAAATTTCTGAGAGATGAGTATGGTATTGGCGGACGCTCCGACGCTATACCCGGCAGCGGCTATTGGGAAGATTACGACGGTGAGGGTATCACCATCTCCCGCGACCTCCAAGACCCCAACGGCAAATACAAAATTACCTGGGCCAAGGTGGAGAAGCGTATCGGGGAACTGATCGCCGCAGACCGCTATCTGAACCGGGCTGAAAAGGAGCAGTATCCGGCGTACCGGGCTGATGTTCAGCGTCGGACAGAGCGGTGGAAGATCGCAAAAGAGATTCGCTCTATCATCGACGACTATGTAGACTTCAAGACCCAGCTTGGTGAAAAGGATCAATGCGATGAGGTGCTGCTTGCCAGGCGGTGTGCGGACTCGTTTGGTGTTGGGGAAAAGAAGTGCTATGTCCTGCGGAAAGAGGGCGACTTTGTTCTGCCCACCATGCGGTCGGCCATGCAGACCATCATCGCAGACAACACTCACCTGACGGAGCGCTGTGAGGCCATGCTTGCCGCCCTGGGCGGCCCCCTGGCCGCGCCGCTGGAGCCGGCCTATGACGAATTGAACCCGCCCCTGGAGCCGCCGAAAGAGTACCGGCTGTCCCTGGGGGCCACGGTGTATCTCGGCTCCCAAGAATATGAGCTGCTGGCCTTTGACGAGCAGACCGTCCGGCTCTACGACCCGTCATTTCCCATCATCAACAAGGAGATGGCGCGGGACGAGTTTGACCGCAAGCTGGCGGAGAACCCGCTGAATGATAAACTCCTTCATGTGGTGGAGGATGCGGTCCCCGTGGCCGACGCCAAAGAACCGGATGCCGGGGAACCTCCGGATGCCCCGCTGCCCGTGGGCCGGATCGACTTCCTGGGTACGAATGGCAGCGTGGGCGAGAGCGTGGAGTACACCGATGCGGAGGAATTCGTAGCGGCGATCAAGGAAGAAAACCATGTTGGCGCACCCATGCGGATCGTCCTCTACCGGGACGGCCAGGGCCAGACCATCCCCCAGGACTTCCTTGCCGAACTGGACCCGCCGCCCCAGGGCTTCCAGGTCATTGATATGGCGCAGGCGCAGTTGGAGCGGGCAAAATGGCTCATTAACGCCTACTGCATGGAAGTCTTTGAGCAGGAGGCCGACTTCTCCGACCTCTCCCATGTCCCCCTGGCGTTCAGCTCCACCAGCGACAGCGCCCATACCGTAGAGATCAGCGCCGACCTGGTATCCTTCCGCCTGTCCTATCTGGTGGACGATGCGGAGGCCACTTCCATCCAATGCGCCGGCTTCCGCGACCTGAATGAATTTCTCGCCAACCTGGATTTTGACGAGTTGGTGGCCTTCGCGGAGGAGGAGTATAACAAACAGCGCCAGGGACAGGAACACCCTGCGGACACAGCGCCCCGTCAGGCGGAGCAGACCGGCGCGGAACCGGATGTCCGTTTCTACGCTGTGGAACTGGATCGCGGCTCCCAGATCGCCTATGGCGTGTGGGATGACCAGAACGACCGTATCTATGTGGATGATGAGGGCGTCAGTGAGGAATTTACCAGCCGGTGGCAGGCGGAGGAATACGCCCGCCAGTTGAACCAGTTGAAAACCCTCGCCCGGTATTATGGGGAGGGCGAAACCATCCTGATCCGGCAGTACCCCAACGGCCAGTATTATGTCCAATACTGCTATGACGATCAGGATGACACGGTGTACGCGACAGCGGGCGGCTTTGATACCTTTGTGCAGGCCGAAGCAGCACTTTATACCCATCGTCCCCAGGCAAAAAAAGACCCCATCGCCGCCCAGGACCTCGCGTACCGGCAGGCCGCGGAATATTGGTCCGGCGACGAGCATCTTGTGATCTTTCAGGAACCGAACGGGACCTTCTGCAATCAGTACGGCTTCATTTCCGGCAGGGTGACGCCCACGACCGGGAGCTTTGCCACACTGGAGGAGGCGGAGAAACAGCTTTACGCGGACCGCCCCATGGCCCAAAAGGTCCAGACGCAGGAGAAACCGCCCGCCCATGTCCCAGCAGGCCGGAGCGAAACACAGCGCCGGTATCAGGTGGTGGTCTATCACCACCTGGAAAACGGCATGGACGAGAAACTGGAGTACGCGACGCCGGAGGAAGCGGAACAGGCGGCGCGGGGCTATCTGGAAGGCACGATGGAACCGGACGGCTTTGCCTACGAGGGTGCGGCTGTCTACGACCTGCTGGAGAAGAAGTGGCTCCGCGTGATCGGGGATTTCCCTACACCGGAACCCCCCGCCGCAAAAGAGGAACAACCTCCGCCCCCGCGGGAGGATACGGAAACGGCTGCTGCGGACCGTGACCTGATCGGCAAAGAGGTGACGCTGGAGGGCCGGCGGTTTCTTGTAGAAAAGATTGACGAGGATGGCCGTGCCTCCCTGCGGGACCTCACCTTTGAAGGGACTGTGGGCTTCCCCATCGAGCGTGTAGAGCATATTTCCGCCATTCGGCGTC
>CAUFAM010000250.1 GCA_959022875.1 uncultured Oscillospiraceae bacterium
GGCGCAGTAGAGCTCGGTTACCTTGGGGCTCTGAGCCAGCTTCCAGCAGATGGCGTGCTCACGGCCGCCACCGCCGACTACCAATACTTTCATAGTTCGTTACCTCACATGGGTTCCGCCATGGGCGGAACGTATTTTGAATGATCCGCAGGCAGATTCACTGCGCCGCAGAAGTGTTTTCTCAGTGGTGGAACAGCCGGATCCCGGTGAAGGCCATCACCATGTTGTACTTGTCAGCGGTGGCAATGACCTGGTCGTCCCGGATGGAGCCGCCGGGCTGGACAATGTACTGCACGCCCGACTTGTGGGCCCGCTCCACGTTGTCCCCAAAGGGGAAGAAGGCGTCGGAGCCCACGGTGACCCCGGAGAGCTGGGCAATCCAGGCGGTCTTTTCCTCCTGGGTCAGCACCTCGGGCTTTGTCTTGAAGATGGTCTGCCACACCCCCTCGGCCAGCACGTCGTCGTGCTCGTCGGAGATGTACAGGTCGATGGCGTTGTCCCGGTTGGGACGGCGGATGCCGTCCACAAAGTCCAGAGCCAGAACCTTGGGGTGCTGGCGCAGCCACCAGATGTCCGCCTTGCTGCCGGCCAGACGGGTGCAGTGGATGCGGCTCTGCTGTCCGGCGCCCACGCCCAGAGTCTGGCCGTTTTTCACGTAGCACACGGAGTTGGACTGGGTGTACTTCAGGGTGATCAGGGCCAGCAGCATGTCGTTTTTGGCCTGCTGGGACAGCTCCTTGTTCTGGGTGACAATGTTCTGGAGCATAGCCTCGTCGATCTTCAGGTCGTTGTAGCCCTGCTCAAAGGTGATGCCGAAGATGTTCCGGCGCTCCAGGGGGGCGGGGGTGTACTCCGGGTCAATCTCAATGACGTTGTAGCCGCCCTTGCGCTTGGTCTTCAGAATCTCCAGGGCCTCGTCGGTGTAGCCGGGGGCGATGACGCCGTCGGAGACCTCCTCGGCCAGGAAGCGGGCGGTGTCGCCGTCGCAGGTGTCGCTGAGGGCGGCCCAGTCGCCAAAGGAGCACAGCCGGTCAGCGCCCCGGGCCCGGATGTAGGCGCAGGCGATGGGGGAGAGGTCACCCTGGGGGGCAAAGTAGATCTTCCGCTCCACCTGGCTGAGGGGCAGACCCAGGGCAGCCCCAGCAGGGGAGACATGCTTGAAGGAGGCGGCGGCAGGCAGGCCGGTGGCCTTCTTCAGGGCCTTGACCAGCTGCCAGGAGTTGAGGGCGTCCATAAAGTTGATGTAACCCGGACGGCCGTTGAGGACCTTCAGGGGCAGCTCGCCTTCCTCCATAAAGATCCGGGCAGGCTTTTGGTTGGGGTTACAGCCATATTTCAGTTCCAGTTCCGTCATAAATACACATCCTTTCCAGCTTGGCGCGGCCGTTTACCAGATCGAGGCCTTGGGGGCGCTGTGGGTGCGCTGGCCGTGCTTGTTAATGATGACCGTCTCAGGGAAGCCGTTGCGCAGGTCAATGTAGCGCACAAAGAGGGAGACCTTGTTGTCCTCGTTGAGGCTGCTCCAGAGCTGATCGGCCAGCTCGTCGGCGCTCTTGGCCGTGATGGCTACCTCCACCGGCTCGCCGTGGAAGGAGGGACGGGGATCGCCGAAGCCCTCGTAGGTGCTGATGAAGTGGCCGGTGCCGTACCGGGACATATACTCAAAGAACTGCCGCTGGCACAGGCGGTCCTGGCCCTCTTTCAGAATGGACAGGCGGTAGTTGCCGGAGCGGTCCATGAGGCCGGAAATCCGGGGGGTGAAGTTGGGCTCGTCGGGCTCATACTCCCGGGTGCGCAGGGACTCCTCAAAGGTCTTGCCTGCCACCAGGAAGTCCCGCACGGTATCGGTCTGGTCGCCGTTGGTGACGATGGTGGTGGAGCCCACCATGCGCACCGGGTGGTAGATGATGAGGGAGGGGTCAGTCATTTTGCTTTCGTCGTAAGCCTTGGTGCGGATGCCGTCCTCGGTGGTCTCAAAAATCCGGTTGCGGCTATTTTCGCTGCGGCCCATGATAAAGTAGGCCATGACGGCCTGGGCCCAGGTGTCGTTGTGGGACATGCCCAGCAAAATGCCCCGGCCGGGGTAGGGGCGCTGGGACAGATATTCCATCAAATCAAGTTTTGCCATTGGAATCCTCCTTGTTCTTCTGTTTGGCCGGATCGGGGAAGTGAAGATCCAGCCACTGGTTAAAGCAGCGGAAATAGAATACGATCAAGGGAATCAGGCCCAGAAGGGCCAGTATGATCCCAAGGGGATACAGGAACGTAAATGTGAGGAGAATGCCGCCCAGGAACAGAAATCCACCGGTTAAAATCAGCTGAAGCTCCATGGAGAAATCTCCTTTCTGTGCAAAAAGGGCGCACCCGTGGTGTTGCCCATGGATGCGCCCAGACGGTCGGCATTGACAGAGGCGATGCTCCCCGTGGTTCGTCCACTTCCGTCAGTCACATCGCTTGTTTGGTTATATCGGGCGCGTTTCCGGTGTAACGGGAAAACACCGTCCAATTATTGTAAGATACGGACCTTTCTGCCCTCTACCACCAGCTTGTCCTGACAGAACAGGCTGACGGCCTTTGGCAGCAGCTTCCACTCGCATTCCTCCATAATCCGCCGCTGGAGCACCTCCGGGGTATCGTCCGGGAGGACCTCCACGGTCTTCTGAAGGATGATGGGCCCGGCGTCACACTCCTGGGTGACGAAGTGAACCGTAG
>CAUFAM010000251.1 GCA_959022875.1 uncultured Oscillospiraceae bacterium
CAGTTCCAACTGGCCAATACCAATAAGCTGGTGCGTTTCTATGAAGGGGCCACTGGCCTCAAGACCGGCTCCACCGACGCGGCAGGCTACTGCCTGTCCGCCACGGCCGAGCGGGACGGTATGGAGCTCATCGCCGTTGTGCTCAAGGCCAAGACCTCCGAGCAGCGCTTTGAGTCGGCCAAGAGCCTGCTGAACTTCGGCTTTGCCAATTATACCCTCACAGACGTCTACCCTGGACAGGCCCTCCCCCCTGTCGACGTGCTGCTAGGCGAGCAGGACACGGTACAGCCCGTCCTCGCCCAGTCCAGCCGGATTCTGGTGGACAAGGCCCAGCTCAACGACGTGACGAGCGAACTGCGCCTGTGCGAGAATGTGGAGGCCCCGGTGGAGCAGGGGCAAAAGCTGGGCGAGATGGTGATCTCCGTGGGCGGGCAGGAGCAGCAGACCATCCCCATCGTGGCCGACCGGGCCGTGGCACGGCTGACCCTTCCCGGTATTTTCTCCCGGTTCCTCAAAACACTGTTTATGGCGGAATAATCCGATTGTGCAGGGGGGAGCGGCATTGCCGCTCCCCCCTCTGCGCAATCTCTCCAAAACGCCCGTCCGCCCAATATGGGAAATTTTACACTTGCTTTTCCATACATGTCTTGACTATGCCTCCATCACGTTGTATAATTTATACAAATAATTTCCACCTCTTCTGGAGTTATTTTATCACCAATGACAAGGATCTCCTGGCTCCCAGCCCTCTTTTTGGGGATTTTTGCCAATAAGGAGTGACACCTATGCCGATATCCAATGACACCGCGCCCCTGGCGCAGTTCCTTGCGGGACAGGCGGTCCGGGCGCAGGAATTCCTGGGCTCCCACCCCACTGTACGCGGCGGACAGTCCGGCTGGCTGTTCCGCGTCTGGGCTCCTCATGCTCAGGCCGTCGCCGTAATGGGCGACTTCAACGGCTGGGATGACAGGGCCAACCCCATGGCCGCCCTGGAGGGCGGCGTGTGGGAGCTCTTCCTCCCCGGCCTGCAGCAGTATGACAACTATAAATACGCCGTGCACACCCGCTCGGGCAAGGTCCTGGCCAAGGCCGACCCCTATGCCTTCCATGCCGAGACCCGCCCCGGCACCGCCTCCAAGCTGTACGATCTGTCCGGTTACCAGTGGGGCGACGGGAGCTGGCTGGATTACCGGAAGAACAACCCGGTCTACCAGAAGCCCATGAACATCTATGAGGTACATCTGGGCTCCTGGCGGCGCACCGGCGACGACCAAATGCTCTCCTACCGGGACATCGGCAGATATCTGGTGCCCTACGTGAAGGAGATGGGCTTCACCCATGTGGAGCTGCTCCCCGTCACGGAGCATCCCCTGGACGCCTCCTGGGGCTATCAGTGCACCGGCTACTTCGCGGCCACCAGCCGCTTCGGCACCCCACACGACTTCATGTGGTTGGTGGATCAGCTCCACCAGGCCGGCATCGGCGTCATCCTGGACTGGGTGCCCGCCCACTTCCCCAAGGACGCCTTCGGCCTGTACGAGTTTGACGGGGAGCCCTGCTACGAGTATGCCGACCCCCGGAAGGGGGAGCACGCCGACTGGGGCACCCGGGTGTTTGACTACGGGCGAAGCGAGGTGCGGTCCTTCCTCTACTCCTCCGCCCTGTTCTGGCTGGAGCAGTACCACATCGACGGCCTTCGGGTGGATGCGGTGGCCTCCATGCTCTACCTGGACTACGGCCGGCAGGACGGCCAGTGGGTGCCCAACGTATTCGGCGGGCACGAGAATCTGGAGGCCGTTGAATTCCTCCAGCAGCTCAATACCCACATTTTCAGCGCCCACAGCGACGTGATGATGATCGCCGAGGAGTCCACCGCCTGGCCCCGGGTTTCCCATCCGGTGGACAAGGGGGGACTGGAGGGCGGCCTGGGCTTTAACCTGAAGTGGAACATGGGGTGGATGAACGACATTCTCCACTACATTAAAATGGACCCCTACTTCCGCCAGTTCAACCACCACGATATTACCTTCTCGCTGATGTATGCCTTCTCTGAGAATTTTGTGCTCCCCCTGTCCCACGATGAGGTAGTGCACATGAAGGGCTCCCTCATCAACAAGATGCCCGGAACGGACGAGGAGAAATTTGCCGGCGTGCGGGCTTTCTATACCTATATGCTCACCCACCCGGGCAAGAAGCTGCTGATGATGGGCAGCGAGTTCGGCCAGTGGAACGAGTGGCACTATGAGCACTCTCTGGACTGGCACCTGCTGGAGCTGGAGGGGGAGGACGGAGACCGCCACCGGGCCCTTAAGGCGTTCTTCCAGGCGGTCAACGCCTTCTACCTGGCCCACCCGGAGCTGTGGGAGCTGGACTTCTCCTGGGAGGGCTTTGAGTGGATCGAGGCCGACGACAACCAGGCCAATACCATTGCGTTCCTCCGCAAGGACAAGAAGGGCAGCACCCTGGTGACAGTGTGCAACTTCTCTCCTGTGGACCGTACCGGCTATACCATCGGCGTGCCCACGGCGGGTACCTATACCTGCCTGTTCAGCACCGACGACCCCGCCTTCGGCGGACTGGGCCGGGGCGATGCCGGGCCGGTCAAGAGCCAGTATATCGAGTGCCACGGCCGGGAGCAGGCCATCACTCTGTCCCTGCCCCCCATGAGCGCCGCCATCTACAAGTGCACCCGCAA
>CAUFAM010000252.1 GCA_959022875.1 uncultured Oscillospiraceae bacterium
CTGCTCGCCGCCGTGAACCACACGGTGACCAACCGCACCGATCTCCTTCATGGAGCCAATCACGCCGTTGTCCGGATCCACCAGGGCGTTGAGCACAGCCTGGATGGCCTCAGAATGGGTGGGCATAGCCACATCCGCTTCCTTGATGGCCTGCTTGCCGTCGGGCTTATAGGTGAACTTGCCGTCAATGCCAATGCGCTCGCACAGGCCCTTAGCCAGCACCTGCTGAGTCTCGGGGTTGAGCAGCTGATACTTCAGGGAAGAGCTGCCCGCGTTGATCACCAGAATATTCATGGGAATCGTCTCCTTCACAATTCAAATTTAAATCTGGTCGGGTTGCCTTGATGATAAGAATGTAATACAATAAAGGCGCGCCTAGTTTATGATATTATGATACAGCGCTTTAGCTGGAAAGACAACCGTTTTTCTGAAAAAAAGGAAGATATTCCATCAGGAGGTCAACCTCATGCAGGTAATAGGCATTATTGCCGAGTATAATCCCTTCCACACGGGCCACGCATACCAGATTCAGGAAAGCCGGCGCATGGTTTGCCCGGACAGTGCCGTGGTGGCAGTCATGAGCGGCAATTGGGTTCAGCAGGCAAACTGCGCCATTGCCGACAAGTGGCTGCGGGCCAGATTGGCCCTGGAAGGAGGAGCGGACCTGGTGCTGGAACTGCCAACCCTTTGGGCCACAGCCTCGGCGGAAGGGTTTGCCCGCGGGGCAGTTGAGCTACTGGATGCCTGCGGAGTGGTGGACTGGCTTTCCTTCGGCAGTGAGTGCGGCAGCGTGGAGCCGCTGGGGCAAATTGCCGCCTGCCTGGACTCCCCGGACTACCAAGCGGCAGTATCACACAAGGCCGGTAACGGCCTCCCCTTTGCCCAGTGCCGCCAGAAGGCGGTGGAGTCCATTCTGGGCGAGCGTGCCGCCGCTCCCCTCTCCCGTCCCAACAATAACCTGGGGATTGAATATCTTCGGGCCCTGAACGCCCTTTCCTCCTCCATCCGTCCCATGACGGTGCTGCGCCGGGGGGCACAGCACAACGCGGTGGCCTTTAGCGGCGAGGAGGCGGCAGACGCTCCCTCCGCCCCGTCCCAGGCTTCCATGCCTCCAATTGTCTCCGCCACCCAGCTTCGCATGGATCTGACGGCGGGACGTTGGGACCGGGCTGGGTACTACCTGGGGGCGGAAGGACGGACTTGGTTGGAATCATCCCCCACCGGCCTGCCCAGTCTGGAGCGGGCGGAGCGGGCCATCTTGGCCAGACTCCGGACCATGACCGCCGATGATTGGGCACTCCTCCCCGATTCCGGGCAGGCAGAGGGGCTCCCCCAGCGCTTGGAGCGGGCCGGACAGGCCTGTTCCAGCCTGCAAGACTTCTTCAATCTTGTAAAGGTAAAACGTTTTACATATGCTCGCCTACGCCGTCTTGTCCTCTGGGCTTATTTGGGCATTACCCAGGCAGATGTTCCCGACAGCCCCTCCTACCTCCGGGTGCTGGGGATGAACCAGCGGGGCCGGGAGCTGCTGCGGGACATGAAAGAGTGCGCCTCCCTGCCCATCCTCACAAAGCCTGCCCATGTCCGGAATCTCCCGGCACTGGCGCAGGCGCAGTTCGAGCTGGAGCGGCGGTGTACCGACCTCTATGACCTGTGCTACGAGACAATTCCAGCCCCCGGCAGAGAGTGGCGGACAGGGCCGGTTGTATGGGAGGGGCGTGCCGATGAAAGTTTCTAAACCCCGCCGATCCTTTTCCCTCTGGCGCTGGGCCGGGGCGGTGCTCCCGCCGCTGGCCCTGATCTGCCTGTTTGAGGTGCTGCACCACAATCAGGCGCTCATGTCCGCCTGGGTATTTGGAGTCATGGCTCCGCTGGAGCAGTTTCTGGGCCGGCTGACCGCCCCGGTTCCCTTCTCTGTGGGCGAGGCAGCGCTGCTGCTGTTCCTGGTGTTCTGCCTGATCTGGGTGGCCCGGGCGCTGGTGCTGCTGGTGCGAGACCATGGCTTCTTCCTCTTCTTGCGCAGGCTGTGCGCCCTGGTGGCCGCTTTTCTTTGGATCTGGGCAGTGGTATGCTGGCTGTGGAACGCCGCCTATTATGTCCCTACCTTCGCCCAGCGCTCCGGACTGGAGACCGAGGGGTATTCCGTGGAAACCCTAGCCGCCGTCACCGAATTGTTTACCCAAAACGCTGCGCGGCTGTCTGGGCAGATGACACGGGATGAAGAGGGGCATTTTGTAGAAGACATCGATGAATGCTTTGACCGCGGGGTTGAAATTTACGAAAGCCTGACAAGGGAATTTCCTTGCCTGGATATGGAATCTGTGGAAGCCAAACCGCTTCTTTGTTCCAAGCTTCAAAGTCTTCTGGGATTTACCGGCATCTACTCCCCCATTACCGGAGAGGCCAATGTCAATGTGGACGCTCCCCGGTGTCTCCTCCCTGCCACCATCGCCCATGAGATGTCCCACCAGCGCATGGTGGCTCTGGAGGACGAGGCAAATTTTGTAGGCATTGCCGCCTGCGTTACCAGCGAGGACCCGGTGTTTCAATACTCCGGCTATCTCATGGGACTTATCCATCTGTGCAACGCCCTCTACCCCGTGGCCCCGGATCTCTGGTATGAGATTGCGGGAAAATACTTTACGGCGGAGCTGTCCACCGACTG
>CAUFAM010000253.1 GCA_959022875.1 uncultured Oscillospiraceae bacterium
GAGGGGGCGGGCTGTACATCAGCGGCGCCCTCATACTGGAGGATGGGCAGGAAGGTAAAATCCTTTGCCCGTCCATCCATTAAAATTACAGTCGGTGTATAGGAATGTTCCCTTACAACCTTTTGAAGGGCTTCCACCTCATCCAGAAGCCGCTTTTGGCCTTCCGGGCCGAGGATGTGAAGGCGTATGTCCGTCTGACCGCCCGAGCGGTAGGCCAGTTCCCGGCAGATGAGGGGGGAGAGGCCGCCAAAGGTGTCCAGGAGCCACCGGTCCGCCTGGGTCTCCTCCGGAGCCTGGGCCAGAAGCCGCTCCAGCTCCGGACGGTCGGGGGCCAGGGGGTCAGCCTTGGGCTGGGCAGGGGGGAGGCGGTAGAACATGCCGGGCTGAAGCAGGCGGCCCATCTGCCCGGTGCGGGGGTCAAGGCCGGAGTCGACCCGTCGGATGCAGTCCAGAATCCGCCCGTCTCCATCCAGGAGCAGGAGATTGGATTTGTGGGTAATGGCTTCCAGTACCAGCGCCCGTTCCACCCGGTCGCCCAGCTCGTTGAGGGCCTCAAAGCGGAACTTGGCCACCCGCTCCAGGGGAACCTGTTCCACGGCCAGAAGTCTGGCTCCGGACAGGTGCTTTCGCAGGAGCATGCAGAACATGGGGGGCTTATCCGGGTTTTCCAGGGTGAGCTGGGTGAGGTGGGCCCGGGGCTGGGAAGGATTGGCGGAGAGAAGCAGGCGCACATTGCCCTGGGTAGAGGAGCGAAGGGCGAGCACCACTTCATCCCGGCCTGGCTGATAGATTTTGTCCACCTTGGCTCCGGCCAGGGCGGTATTGAGTTCAGAGATCACGCCGGACAGGCAAAGTGCGTCCAACGGCATGAGAAATCACCTCGACATTACGGGATTACGGGTTTTGATGGGGCTCAGCCTCCATCATCGCGTGAAACAGTTCGTTGAGCCGCTGCGTGCGCCCCTGAAGATAGAGCCAGCCGAACAGGGCCTCCAGTCCCGTGGCGGCCTGATAATCCCCCCGGCTTGCGGCCTTGGGGATGGAGTGGGGGGCGGTATTGCGGCCCCGGCGGAATACGTCGGATTCCTCCTCGGTGAGAAGGGGGAGGATATGCTGGAGAAGCCGTGCCTGGGCAGGGGCGGCCACATATTGCACCGTGGCCCGGTGCAGATCCTTTGCCTTTGCCTTGCCCTGAAGAATGAGCCAGGAGCGCACCATCACTTCAAATACGCTGTCCCCCAGATGGGCAAGGCCCAGAGAGGACAGGGACAGCAGGGAATCCCGCTCCAGCTGAAGATGAAAGAAATCGGTCATGAAACGACCTCCATTTGACTTTAAAAGTAACGTTTATCATACCATAGATCGGAAAAAATGGCAAGGGAAGCGGACGCAGGAGGGCGGCGCTTGAAAAAAAGGCCGTATCGTGGTATTCTAAGTCGAACAGGAGGGGAAGGGGGAAGATGTCCATGCGGGTGCTGGCCACAGCGGCATTTTCCTTTTCTGCCTCCGTTTTTGCCGCGGTCTATCTGGAGATCGGCGGAATTCTGCTGCCCCTGGGGATGGGAAATATCCTGGCGGCGGCAGCGGCTGCCTTTTTACTGAGGAGACGGCCCATGCTCCGCAAGCGTCTGATCCTGATTTGTTTGGGCCTTGCGGCGGGATTTCTCTGGACGGACATTTATACCAGACTTTGTTTTCAGCCTGCGGCCCGTTTGGATGATCAGACGGTGGAGCTCCATGCCACGGTGACCGATTATCCCCAGGAGAGTACTTATGGAGGGTTTACGGTCCCGGCCCGGGTGGAGGCAGACAGCTTTTTTCGTCCCTTGGCGGTCCTTTATGTGGACGAGCAGGGGGAGAGTCTGAGACCAGGGGATGCGATCACCGCTGTGGTCCACTATACCCTGGCCGACCGCACCTTTTCCGGAGAGGAGATCACCTACTACACGTCCAAAGGAATCTTCCTTCAGGGAGAGGTATACGGCAGGCTGGAGGTTGAGCGGCCTGAGAGGACGCCGGTTGAGTATTGGCCGGCGGTCATGGCGCAGAAGCTGAAGGAGGGCATTGCTCAGGCTTTCCCCGCCCAGGAGGCGGGGATTGTGCAGGGCATCGTCACCGGAAACCGGGACAACCTCACCGATGCCTTTACCAGCTCCCTTCAGCGGGTGGGCATGAGCCATACGGTGGCGGTGTCCGGAATGCACCTGGCCTTTCTGGCCCAAATGCTGGTTGCTTTGTGGGGAAGAGGGCGCAGGTCTACGGCGGTATTGACCATTTTATGGGCGGCGCTGTTCAGCGCCCTGTGCGGACACACGCCATCGGTGGACCGGGCGGCCATGATGATTGTGCTGCTCCAAATTGCCCCGTTATTTAACCGGGAGCGGGATCTGCCCACCTCCCTTGGCTTTGCCCTGATGGTGCTGCTGATCGTGAATCCCTTTGCCGCGGCCCACATCGGCCTTCAACTGTCCTTTGCAGCAGTGGCGGGGATTGCGCTGGTCTCAGACCGGATTCAGGACTATATGTTGAAAAAACTCCATCTGGATAAGCGGCCGAACAATAGCATGCTCCGTTGGCTGGAGAAGCTGCCCCGCTTCTGTGTCTCCGCGCTGTCGGCTACCCTGGGGGCGTCGATGCTGACGGTGCCCCTGGTGGCCTGCTA
>CAUFAM010000254.1 GCA_959022875.1 uncultured Oscillospiraceae bacterium
TCCCTGTATGTTATACTGAAAGTACCGCAATAAAAAGAAGGAGAATGAGAAAATGTATTTCATGAAGCATTTGCATCGCATCGCAGCGGGCCTTGCCGCCCTGCTGGTCGTTTCCCTGTCCGCCTGCGGCGGCCAGCCCGCTTCCGAAAGCGTGTCCTCTGCCCCGCCCGAGGACACAAGCCAGCAGCAGCCTGCCCAAACCACACCCTTTACCCTTCCGGTCTTTCCGGATTTCAGCCTCCACCCCACCTTGGGCGTCAACCGGGCCAACCTGACTCTCTCCCCCCTTCTCTATGAGGGGCTCTTTCTGGTGGATGAGAGCTTTCAGGCCGTTCCCGTTTTGTGCGAACGATACTCCGCAAGCGAGGACAAGCTGGTGTGGACCTTTGTCATCCGCTCCGGCCTCACCTTTTCCGACGGCACGGCCCTCACCGGCCAGTCGGTGGCCGATGCCCTGGAGCTGGCCCGGTCGGAGCAGGGGCGCTACCGCACCCGCCTGGCCGACGTAAGCACCATCTCGTCGGAAGAAAATACCCTGACCATCACCCTCTCCCGCCCCAACGGGAGCTTTCCCTGCCTTCTGGACATTCCCATTGCCAACGGCAGCGGAGACCGCCCCACAGGCACCGGGCCCTATGTGCTCTCCGGCTCCGGTCAGGAGCTGGTTCTCACCCGGCGCAGCGGCTGGTGGCAGGATAAGGATCTTCCCTTTGAGACCATTCCCCTTTATAGCCTGAGCAAAAGCGATGAGCTCATCTATGCCTTTGACGCGGGCAATGTCTCCCTGCTGGATGTGGATCTCATGGCTACCAACGCCATGGGCTACGGGGGCAACTATCAGACCTGGGACTATGCCACCACAGATCTCATTTACCTGGGCTTCAACACCACCACCGGGGTGTGCCGCAGCGCTCAGGTACGTCTGGCCCTCTCCGCGGCCATCGACCGCCAGGCCATCGCACAGACCGTCTACGCCAGCCACGCCGTTCCCTCGGCCCTCCCCGTCCACCCGGACAGTCCCCTCTTCTCCCAGGATTCTGCCCAGCGTCTAAGCTACAATCCGGATACCCTGGCCGAGCAGATCGAGGAGCTGGGACTTGGAAACCGGCAGCTGCGTCTGCTGGTCAACAGCGAAAACGAGGCCAAGGTGTCCACCGCTCAGCTCATTGCCTACCAATTGAGCTCCGCAGGTGTCAACATCCAGGTGGAATCGCTCTCCTTTGAGGATTTTACCGCCGCCCTCAGCCAGGGTGACTTCGATCTCTATCTGGGCGAGACCGTACTCACCGCCGACTTTGACCTTGCCCCGCTGCTCTCTTCGTCCGGCAGCCTCAACTACGGCCGCTGGCAAAGCGCCGACACCGACTCGCTTCTCTCCGCCATGCATATCGCGGACCAAGGAGAACTCAAGCGTCAGGCCGCTCAGGCGCTCTTTACCCACCTGGAGCAGCAGATGCCCATGGCGCCCCTGCTCTTTAAAAACGGCTCCGCCCTGACCCAGTGGGGGCGGCTCACCCAGCTTAACCCCATCCGCAGCAATGTATTCTACCAGTTGGAAAACTGGATCATCCAATAAAAAGAAAAACGCCGACCAACGGGGCCCACGCTGCACCGGGGCGGCAAGGAGGAACCAAGATGAGTGTTTACCGCTGTTATTCCCAAAAAAAGCCCGGCTTTGATGTGGAGGCCCAGGGCCTGTGCAAAGCCCTCCAGGAACAGCTGGGGATTAAGGGTCTGAAGTCTGTGTCCATTCTCAACCGCTATGACGCAGACCAGATCGATCCCGCCGTCTACCAGCAGGCCAAGGGCATCGTCTTCTCCGAGCCCCAGGTGGACGTGATTAACGATGAGGCGTTCCCTCAACCCGCCCAGCCCTGCTCCATTCTGGCCGTAGAGGCCTTGCCCGGCCAGTTTGACCAGCGCGCCGACTCCTGTGCCCAGTGTATCCAGCTCATGGCCGGCGTGGACCGCCCCCTCATCGCCTACGCCAAGGTCTACCTGCTGGAGGGCGAACTCTCCCAGGAGGATCTGGAGAAAATCCGCCACTATCTCATCAACCCCGTGGAGAGCCGGGAAGCCTCTATGGACAAGCCCGAGACCCTGGTGCGCACCCACCCCGCTCCCGACCATGTAGCTGTCATCGAGGGCTTTACCGCCCTGGATGAGGCAGGCCTGAGCCAGCTTCTGGACCAGCTGGGCCTTGCCATGGACCTGGACGACCTGAAGTTCCTCCAGGCCTACTTCCGGGACGAGGAGAAGCGTGACCCCACCATCACCGAGGTGCGGGTGGTGGACACCTACTGGTCTGACCACTGCCGCCATACCACCTTCTCCACCCACCTGGATGAGATTTCCATTGAGGACCCCCAGATCAAGGCCGCCTATGAGCGGTACCTGGCCGCCCGGGTGGAGGTCTACGGCGAGGAAAAGGCCGCCCAGCGGCCCCGCACCCTCATGGACGTGGCCACCATCGGTACCAAGACCCTGAAAAAGCGCGGCCTGCTTCCCGAGCTGGACGAGAGTGAGGAGATTAACGCCTGTTCCATCCACGTCCCCGCCCAGGTGGACGGCAAGCAGCAGGACTGGCTGCTCATGTTCAAGAACGAGACCCACAACCACCCCACGGAGATCGAGCCCTTCGGCGGCGCGGCCACCTGCATCG
>CAUFAM010000255.1 GCA_959022875.1 uncultured Oscillospiraceae bacterium
AACCCTGCTTTCCCGGGGTTGTCAAATGGCTGGAGCAGTGATATAATATCTGCGCTGTTTGAACCGAAAATAGAGAAGGGAACGATTTTATGTCCGGACATTCCAAGTGGCACAATATTCAAAAGACCAAGGGCGCGGCCGACGCCAAGCGCTCTCAGATTTTTACCAAGATCGCCCGCGAGATGATCGTGGCCGTCAAGACCGGCGGCAGCGGCGACCCCGCCAATAACTCCCGCCTGGCCGCCGTCATCGCCAAGGCCAAGGCCGCCAATATGCCCAACGACAACATCAAGCGCACCATCGACAAGGCCATGGGCGCGGGCAACACCGACAACTTCGAGAGCGTGGTCTACGAGGGCTACGGCCCCAACGGCGTGGCCGTCATCGTGGACGCCCTCACCGACAACCGCAACCGCACCGCTCCCGAGGTCCGTCACCTGCTGGACAAGTACGGCAAGGGCCTGGGCGCCACCGGCTGCGTGTCCTGGAGCTTCGACCGCAAGGGTGTCATCGTCCTGGACAGCGAGGATCTGGACGAGGATACCGTGATGATGGACGCTCTGGAGGCCGGCGCGGACGATATGCAGGCTGACGACGAGGTCTTCGAGGTCTACACCGATCCCGACGCTTTTGCCGGTGTGTCCGAGGCACTGGAGCAGAAGGGCTACACCTTCCTGGAGGCCGGCGTGCAGATGGTGCCCCAGAACTACGTGAAGCTCACCGATGAGGCCGACATCAAGAACATGGAGAAGCTCATCGACCTGCTGGAAGAGAACGACGACGTGCAGAACGTCTACCACAACTGGGAGCAGGACTAACCTACTTTTTTCGAGAAAAAAGTAGGCAAAAAAGCTTTCTGCGAAGCTCCGCTTCGCCTCTGCTTCATAAGAAAAAACAAGGGACCCGCCAATCGGCGGGTCCCTTGTTTAGCCCTCCTGCAAGGAGTTCCACCGCCCATAGGCGGTGGAATAAAATGAAATCCTGTCATTTCCGGCGACATGTGCGTCGGGAATGACACTTCTCACGGGGAATGGGTCGACTTTTCCGCAAGGAATCGAGGCCCATTCCCCGTGTAGTTCTTTCAATCAAGTGGCGAAGCCACTTGATTGAGCCTTAGTCGTCCCAGTCCTGCTCCCACTTGAGAAAGCTGCCCGTGGAAGCGTCAATCTCAAACTCATACTCGGTGCGCCCGTCCCGCAGCTCGCCTTCGTAGATGGCCCGGCCGTCGTCAAAATCAAACTCCAGCTTAATGAGGGTGGCGTTGGGTGCTTTGCCCTGGGCCAGCTGCTGGGCCTTCTCCCGGGAGATATAGTTCCCGCTCTGGGAGGTGCCGGTGGAGGGGATGGTGTAGTTCTCAATGTCGTGGTCGTAGCTGCGGATGGCCCCGGAGGAGGCGTCAATCTCATAGTCATACTCCTTGTTGCCCGAGTAGAAGTCCACGTCGTAGACCTGACGGCCATCGTCCCAGTCCAGCTTGGCCTGGACGAAGGACACCTGGCTGCTGGTGAGGCCCGCGTGATTGAGGGCAATCTCCTTGGCCTTGGCCTCGCCGATGAGGGAGGAAGCGGAGTCCGCGTCGGTGACTACCACGGTGTTGGTGGCGGCGTCCCAGCTCACCTCTGCGTCCAGCATGCGGCCCAGGGCGGACAGGGGCAGATAGGTGGTGCCGTTGTAGAGAAGGGGAGAGACCAGATTGCCGTTGGTGTCCCGGATGTTGTAGGTGGTGCCGTTGACCTTCAGGGTGATGTCCGGACGGAAGGTGGCAACCACGTTCTGGGGCTGGCTGACGGCGGCGGCGCCCACTACCATGCAGCTGGTGAGGGCCAGGGCGGCGGCGATGTGAGTTTTCTTCATAGGAGGTTCCTCTCTTTCTTCATTTGGCTGTTTTGTTTGCCGTTCTGACTGTACAATGCAGGGGGAATGGGTTTTATTGCGTCCCTCCAAAAATTTTTCAAAAAATTTTTTCTCTCCCTCCGCCCCACTTGTGGGGCACAATTACAAGGACAGATTCATTACCATTTTCATTTACAGTTACTGTTAGGGTTACAGTTACTGTGTACCCCGGCGTTGCACGCTTTCGTACAACAAAGCCCCCTTTCCCGCCAGGGGTAAGGAGGGAGAGATCGTGGAAGAGAAAAAGAGCTTTATTCTTTATCTGGACAGCTACCCCATGTTCCGTACGCTGTCCCCGGAGCAGCGGGGGTGGCTCTTTACCGCCATCTATGCCTACGCCCAGCAGCTGAGCCAGGAGGAGGCGGCGATGCAGGCCGGGGAACTGGAGATCATGGAGGCGGTGGCCAACAGCATTCCGGAAATGGAGGAGCAGACCCGGATGGCCTTTTCCTTTGTGGCCAGCAGCATCTACCGGGACACTAAGAAGTGGTACGCCCAGCGCCGGGCCAGGACGGAGCGGAAAAGCCGTCAGGGTGTCTCCGAGCCCGCCCGGGGCAATGGGGACAGCGACAAGCGGATCCGTGAGGATATGGAGCGCATGCGCAGGCTGATGAAGGAGGCCTTCCAGGAGGTACCGGAGGGGAGCTGAGGGAAAGAAACCGTTTGACAGAACCGTTTTTTTCCTGTATGATGGTCGGGCAAGCAGGCTGGACAGCCGCGCCGGTGGGGCGAAAGGCCCATCGGTGAGGAAAGTCCGGGCTCC
>CAUFAM010000256.1 GCA_959022875.1 uncultured Oscillospiraceae bacterium
CTCAAAGGGAGGGGTCTCCGCCTTGGCCAGCAGGCGCAGCTCGGTGACATATACCTCGATGGCGCCGGTGGCGATCTTGTCCGTCTTGGACTCCCGCTCCCGCACGGTGCCGGTGGCAGCAATGACGTATTCCGAGCGGAGAGAGGACGCCTTTTCAAAGACGGCCTGGTCGGTGCCGTCGTCGAAGGAGAGCTGGATGAGGCCGGTACGGTCCCGCAGGTCCACGAAGATCAGACCGCCCAGGTCACGCTGGCGCTGGACCCAGCCGCACAGAGAGACCGTCTTGCCCGTGTCGCCCAGACGCAGGTCACCGCAGTAGTTGGTGCGGCGGAAATTTTTCAGATTGTCCATAAAATCAACTCCATTTTGTACTATTTTATCTAATTATAGTGATTAGTATTAAGAACTTGGGCTGTTGTCATTCCCGAAAGGTCCCATACTCCTTCAAATATTCCGCCAGCGCCTGATAGGTCGATCCATCAGCGGCGGTAAACAGAAGGGAGTGGGGGGAGCTGGGGAGGGAGAGACGGAGCTGCCCTGTGTCCACAGCGGTGAAAAAGACCCCCTCGTTCCCCTCCAGTCCCAGGACGCCCTGAAGGTTGCTGGAGAAGCCGCTGAAAGAACCAGCATCCAGCCCCAACAGGTTTTTCAGACTGGCCCGCCAGCGGCTTTTTTCCAGGAGGGGAAGGAGGGCATCAAAGGCGGGGGTGCCGGGGGAAAGGTCCTGAAGCTCCCAGGTATCCTGTCCTGCTTGGCCGTCATCCACCCAGGGCTCTAACAGAAGCAGGGCGGCGGAGCAGACGGCGTTCTCTGAGGTCCCAGTGATCGCCAAAAAGCTCCGGGGCCGGGTGTACCACAGGTATAGAGCGGCCAGAAGGGCTAAAATCAAGGCCAGGGAGAGCAGGGCTCTTTTTTTCATGGGGCGCACCTCCTTGCTTTTTACCGGCAGGGCGGGTCAAAGGACCTGCGCCTAAGAGGAAGGGTAGTAAATGTTTTCCTCCGGCTCGTCCATAAAAATGAGCTCCAGCTTCTCCCCCAGGCGGCCGGGGGGAAGGGGGAGAAAGCGGCGCCAATGAGAGGAGTTCGCGGCCAGCCAGAGAAAGGTGCCGTCCCAGTAGGCCATGCACTCGGGGGTACAGCCGGATGCGGTATAGAAGGCGGTCCCGCCGTCGGGGGCCCCCAGCAGGACGGGGAGGCGGAGATACCTCTGCCCCCGGAGGGCGGCCAGCAGCTCACGGTAAGTCCGCCCCTCATCAAAGGTGACAGGAGCGTCACTGAGGCCGGGATAGGTGCCCGCGCGCAGCACCTTAAAAGAACCCCCGGGTTTTGCGGGCGGACCTATGCCGTTGCACTGGAAGGCATGGTCGAAGGTGGGGGCCGCCCAATAGTGCAGCACCCCGACGGCCAGGAGCACCAAAACGACCAGACAAAAGCTCAATTTTTTCTTCACAAGGATCCCTCCCGCTCCAGCCGCCGGGCGGGATTGCCCAGGATGTACCCGGCGGTCTCGTCAAGGTCCTGTTGGTTGCGGATGACATGGTCATAGTAGCCGCGCGGTCAAAGGGAAAGCCGCTTTGCGTGTTGTCAAATTTTTAGAGGCTTATTATTCTGGGAAGGACAGGCGGACCAGATGTGCCGTCCCTACGAGGTGACGATTGCAGTTCCGTCGTATTCCAGGGCCAGCCGTTGGATGGCTGCCTCAAATCCGGCGGGATCGGTGGGCCGATAACCCAGGTAGTGGCCGCCCAGCCAGTTCACCCACAGGGTCGTACCATCCCACAGCAGGGTGGTCTGGCAGTCGCCAGTGGAAGAACAGCCCTCCTGAAAGTAATCGATTTTCACCTTGACCGGCTCCCGGGGCTGGTGGAGGAAAGGCAGGAGGGTGAGGGGATCGGCCAGGAACCGGACGCCTTCCATCTCACTATGGAGATCATAAAAGGCATCCAAGACTTCTTGGTCAATGCCAAAGCTGAGAGAAGCGGTGAATTCTGTCTCGGCGCAGATTTCCGGTCTTTCTCCTGAGACATTTACCATCCGCTGAGGAATGATCCAGGCAAAGGGCCGGGGAAATACCGTCCAAACCAAAAGACAAACGATTAAAAGCAGTAAAAAGCGTTTGGCATTTTTCTTCATGAGCTTTTCTCTTTCTATATCAGAGACGGCTGGCCCGGGAATTCCATCTATACGGCGTGGGACGGCCCGGTGGGGATATCGGCTCCTGCACAGCCAAAGCGTGGATGGGAAATCAGACTTACACCCTGTCCAGGATCGGCGTCCCCTGGTTCAGCCTGTCCAGCCCGGCCAGGATGTGGGCGGCAGCCTGGCCGGGAGCAAGCTTCACCTGCTCCCCGGTGGCCAGGTCCTTGACGGCGGCGAGGCCCTCCCGGATCTCGTCCTCTCCCAGGATGACGGCGTAGGGGATGCGGAGCTTGTCCGCATAGGAGAGCTTCTGCTTGAACTTCTTCCGCTCCGCCTGGATCTGGGTGCGGATGCCTGCCTGGCGTAGCTGGGTGGCCAGGGAGATGGCAGGGGCCAGGTCCTCGGTCATGGGGAGGATAAGGGCGTCGGCGGGGGCGGTGTTCAGGCCGTCGTTGAGATAGCCCTGGTCCTCCAGAACGAAGAACAG
>CAUFAM010000257.1 GCA_959022875.1 uncultured Oscillospiraceae bacterium
GGATGCAGGAGCGGCGGGTGATGCCGTCCAGCACGGAGCCGTTCAGGTCGGGGGTAAGGATCTTGCCTGCCACCTTGAACATCACGTTCATGGAGCCGACCTCTTCAATGTACTTGCGGTGCACGCCGTCCAGCCACAGCACCTGGCTGTAACCAGCCTTCTCAGCCCGGTCACCGGCACGCAGGGAGGCGGCGTAGTTGCCGCCGGTCTTGGCCATGCCGGTGCCGCCCTTGACGGCGCGGACGTCCTGATCCTCCACATAGATCTTCACGGGGTTCAGGCCTTCGGGATAATAGGCGCCCACGGGGCAGACCACCACGATGTACTGCACGTGCTTGGAGGAGTGCACGCCCAGAGCGGCATCCAGGCCGATCATAAAGGGACGGATGTAGAGGGAGGTGTCCTTCTCGGAAGGCACCCAGTCCTGCTCCACCTTCACCAGCTCCATGATGCCGGCCATAGCCAGCTCCTCGGGGATCTGGGGCAGGCACAGACGCTCAGCGGACTTGTTCAGGCGGTCAATGTTGTCCTTGATGCGGAAGAGCTGGATGGAGCCGTCGGCGGTGCGGTAGGCCTTCAGGCCCTCGAAAATCTCCTCGGCGTAGTGGAGCACCTTGGCAGCGGGATCGATCTGCAGGGGGCCGTAGGGGACGATGCGGGGATCGTGCCAGCCCTGGCCCTCGTCATAATCCACCAGGAACATATGGTCGGTCATATTTTTTCCGAACACCAACTTGGAGGAGTCGGGCTTCTCCTTCAAAGTAGCCGCACGGGTGATTTTAATGTTTTCCATGGGAATTCCTCCTAAATCTCGTTTCTTTGTATGAAAAGCCGTCTCTCCTCCAACACAACAGGGGGCGGTTTTCCCTTATTATAGCAGTATTCCCCCCACGGTGCAACGGGTTTAGCCGGGCTATGAGGAAGATTTTTTTGTTTTTCTCCCCCTCATCCCCCTCCCCCGTCCCTCTTGTTTTCTGGCGTATGATCTGCTATAATAAAATACCTTTATTGTGTAGTCCCGTTCCCTCAAATAAAACAAGGGGGTATCTTCTTGAACCGCAAGCTTAATCAGCTGCTTCAGCCCAGTTTTCGGCTGTATTTTATTTGCCTGATTCTCTTCGCCCTGCTCTCCGCCTTCTACTCCTGGGTGCTGGCAGCGGCGGAGCTGGTCATCATCGCCGGTCTGGGCCTGTATAGCCGGGAGAGCGCCCACCGCAGGCGGAAAGAGCTGAACAAGTATCTGGACAGCTTCACCGGAACGGTGGACACCGCCACCAAGGACACCATGGTAAACTCTCCCCTGCCCATGGTGCTCTTCCGCCCGGAAAGCGACGACATCGTCTGGACCAACAACCGCTTTCTGGAGCTGACCGGCCAGCGGGAGCACCTCTTTGATGCCAAGCTGTCTACCCTCATCCCCGACTTTGACACCCGCTGGCTCATGGAGGGCAAGAGTGAATGCCCCACCGAGGTTACCTACGGCAGCCGGCGCTTTCTGGTCTTCGGCCATCTGGTCCGCACCGGCGGACGCACCGGCGGCTTCCTGGCCACCACCTACTGGGTGGACGTCACCGAGTTCTGTCTGGTCCGGGATCAGTACAACGCCACCCGCCCGGTAGCGGCGGTGCTGCTCATTGACAACTACGAGGACCTTACCAAAAACCTCACCGACAATGAGCGCTCCAATATTGCCCTGGAAATTGATAACCGCCTGGACGCCTGGGTGGCCCAGACCGGCGGACTGCTGCGCCGCTATCAGCGGGAGCGCTACCTCTTTATTTTTGAGGAACAGTATCTTACCCGCTTTGTGGAGTCCAAATTTGATATTCTGGACGCCATCCACCAGGTGGTCAACCCCAGCGGCATCAACGCCTCCCTGTCCATTGGCATCGGCAAGGACGGGGACAGCTATCAGGAGCTGCTCAGCTTCGCCAACCTGTCCATCGACATGGCCCTGTCCCGGGGCGGCGACCAGGCGGTCATCCGCAACAAGTTTACCTTTGAATTTTACGGCGGCCGCTCCAAGGAGACGGAAAAGCGCACCAAGGTGAAAAGCCGCGTCATGGCCAACGCCCTCTCCTCTCTGGTCTCCGACTCCTCCCAGGTGTTCATCATGGGCCACAAGTCCCCGGACAACGACTCTCTGGGCGCTGCCGCAGGCGTGTGCGCCCTGTGCCGGAAAAACGGGGTTCCCGCCCACATCATCCGGGACCCGGGCACGACTCCCGCCCAGGAGCTCATCGACAAGCTCTCTCAGCTGCCGGAGTACCACGATGCATTCCTCTCCCCCCAGGACGCCCTGCTCATCGCCGACACCCGCTCCCTGGCCGTGGTGGTGGACACCAACCGTCCGGAACAGGTTCAGGCTCCCGAACTGCTTCAGTCCTGCAACCGTGTGGCGGTCATTGACCACCACCGCCGGGCCGCCACTTACATCGAGGGCGCGGCCCTCAACTACCACGAGCCTTACGCCTCCTCCGCCTCGGAGCTGGTGACGGAGCTGCTGCAATACATCATCGAGCCCAACCATCTCCTCCGGGCTGAGGCTGAGGCCCTGTTGGCGGGTATCGTGCTGGACACCAAGAACTTCACCATGCGCACCGGCGGGCGCACCTTTGAGG
>CAUFAM010000258.1 GCA_959022875.1 uncultured Oscillospiraceae bacterium
TCTCCCTGGAGACCCTGGGCGAGGAACTGAAAAATTTCCAATTTTCGAAAATTGTCGTTGGAGATGGGGCGCTGCTGTGCTATAATACCTTACGAGAACGCATACCGGATATGGAACTGGCCCCCCGGCACCTGCGCATGCAGAGCGCCTATGGCGTGGCCATGACTGCCCAGCGCCTGGCCCGGGAGGGCCGACTGGTGGAGGGCGGCGCGCTGACTCCCGTGTATCACCGCCTGTCCCAGGCGGAACGGGAGCGGCTGGAACGGGAACGAAAGTTTGCATCCAAATCTAATGATAAAGGGGATCATCACAATGTTTGACGAGAAAGTACATGTACTGGACCATCCGCTGCTGCAGCACAAGCTGACCATCCTCCGGGATGAGACCACCGGCGTGAAGGAGTTCCGGGAGATTGTTTCTGAGATTGCCGCCCTGGAGTGCTATGAGGCCACCCGGGATCTGCCTCTGGAGGATGTGGTGGTGAAGACCCCCGTGGCCACCGGTACCTTCAAGCAGCTGACCGGCAAGAAGCTGGCCATTGTTCCCATCCTCCGGGCCGGTCTAGGCATGGTGGACGGCATCCTGAATCTGATCCCCTCCGCCAAGGTGGGCCACATCGGCCTCTACCGGGATCCTGAGACCCATCAGCCTGTGGAGTATTACTGCAAGATGCCTTCTGACATTGCCGACCGGGATGTGATCGTCCTGGATCCCATGCTGGCCACCGGCGGCTCCGCTTCCGCTGCCATTACCTTCCTGAAGGGTTACGGCTGCAAGCACATCAAGCTTATGAACATCCTGGCCGCCCCCGAGGGCATTGAGGTGATCCGCAAGGATCATCCCGACGTGGAGATCTATGTAGCCGCCGTGGACGAGAAGCTCAACGATCACGCCTACATCGTGCCCGGTCTGGGCGATGCCGGTGACCGTATTTTCGGCACCAAGTAAACCGTTATAAAAAGTCACCCCCTGCCGCCGGGTAGGGGGAAGGGACGTTCGCGTTTCCTCCGTTAGGCCGCAGAAGGAGGGAAGACGGACGTCCCTTTTTGTGCGTTAGGGGATTGAGAACATATGCAAGACACGCAAATCCGCAGGGAATTTTTCCGCTACACCTCCCAGAATATTATGGGGATGATCGGCCTTTCCTGCTATATCCTGGCAGACACCTATTTCATTTCCCAGGGCCTGGGGGCAGATGGCCTGACGGCGTTGAACCTGGCCATTCCATTTTATAATTTCATCCAGGGCATCGGCCTTATGCTGGGCATGGGCGGCGCCACACGCTTTTCCATCCTGCGGGGCCAGGACATGGAGGAGGAAGCTATGGGAGTTTTTACCCAGTCTCTCATGCTGGCGCTGATGGCAAGCGTGGCTTTTGTTATTCCGGGGGTTTTCTTTGCGCCCCAGCTGAGTACCCTCTTGGGAGGCAGCGGAGTGGTGCATGGAATGACGGCCACCTATCTGCGCGTGCTGCTCTCCTTTGCCCCGGCTTTTTTGCTGAACAACGTTCTGCTGTGCTTTGTGAGAAATGATTCTGCCCCCAGGCTGGCCATGACAGCCATGCTGGGAGGGAGCTTTTCCAATATTGTGCTGGACTATATCTTTATCTTTCCCTTTGGAATGGGGATGTTCGGCGCGGTGCTGGCCACGGGCCTGGCCCCAGTGATCAGCATTATGATTCTCTCCCCCCATTTCCGGAAGAGTTCTCTGCGCCTGAAGTGCCAGGGACTGCGGCTGCGGGGGACGGGAAGACTGGCGGTGCTGGGCTGCTCATCCCTCATTTCGGAGATGTCCTCGGGCTTGGTGCTTATTTTGTTTAACCTCATCATTCTGGATCTGGCCGGGAACCTGGGTGTGGCCGGCTACGGTGTGGTGGCCAATATCTATCTGGTGGTGCTGGCTTTGTTTACCGGCCTGGGACAGGGAATTCAGCCCCTGGTCAGCGCTGCCTGGGGCAGACGGGACATTCGCTGTGTCCGCAGCGGGTACCGCTATGCACTGGTGGCGGCGGCGGTTCTGTCGGTGGGGGTCTATGTCCTGTCGGTGCTGCTGGATGAGCCCATTGTTTCGGTGTTCAACCGGGAACAGGATCCTCTCCTCCAGGAAATTGCCGTTCGGGGGCTGCATCTCTACTTCATCGCCTTTTTCTTTGCAGGCTTTAATGTGGTGACGGCGGTGTTCTTTTCCTCCATGGACCGGCCCCGGGCGGGATTTGCCGTGTCCATTCTCCGGGGCTTTGTCCTTATTGTGCCCCTGGCTATCTTCCTGTCGCGGGTCTGGGGTATGGATGGCGTGTGGCTCAGCGCTCCGGTGGCGGAAGGGATCACGGCGCTGGCTGGGGTCATTTTGCTGAAAACAACCAAATATCAATAAAAAATCCCACGGAGAGCAGCGGCGCTTTCCGTGGGATTTTCTTATTCATCCTGCCAGGCCTTGCAGACATCCACCCAGCCCCGGCTGTGGGAATACTCCGCCAGCTCATCGCAGGTAAGCTCAATGGCTGAGTTGGAGCTGCCCGCGGCGGGGAAAACGGTGTCAAAGCGCTGAAGGGAAATGTCCAGATAGGTTTCAACCCCCTCAGGGGTTGCAAATGGTCATACGCCGCCCA
>CAUFAM010000259.1 GCA_959022875.1 uncultured Oscillospiraceae bacterium
TCCTCCCGGGTACCAAGGCCACCATGGAAGACCTAAGATGGCTGCGGGAGAGCGGCCTGGAGAGTGAAATCAAAAAGTGTGCCGCCGCCGGAACCCCGGTGCTGGGGGTGTGCGGAGGCTATCAGATGCTGGGAGAGACCCTCTCCGACCCGGAAGGGGTGGAGGGAGGCGGCGAGATGGCCGGGCTGGGCCTGCTGCCCTGCCGCACGGTCTTTGCCGCGCAAAAGACCCGCACCCGGGTGGACGCTTTGACCGCCGTCCCGTTTTTGGAACCTGTTTCCCTCAGCTGCTATGAAATCCACATGGGCATCACCCAGCGATTGGGCGGCGTACCCTTTGCCCGGTTCCCCGATGGCCGGGAGGAGGGGGCGGTGTCCGGTAAAGTGCTTGGCACCTACCTCCACGGTCTGTTTGATACCGGGGCGCTGGTGGAGCAGCTGGCCGCCTGGCTGATGAAGGGGAAGGGACTCTCCCTGGAGCACATCCGGGTGGAGAGCCAGGAAGAATACCGGGAGCGGCAGTATGACCGGCTGGCCCGGGTGGTGCGGGAGCACCTGGATATGAAGGCCGTTTACCGGGCCATGGAGGAATATCAATGAGTACAAAAATGCTGCCGGGAGAAATTGAACGCACCAGCATGGAGATCATAGCCGGGGAACTGGCCCAGCGGGGGATTGTGATTCCTCCGGAGCAGGAGGCGGTGGTGAAGCGGGTCATCCACACTACCGCGGACTTTGACTTTGCCCAGACCCTGCGCTTCAGCGAACACGCGGTGGACCTGGGGGTGACGGCCCTGAAACAGGGAACCAACATCGTCACCGATACCAACATGGCCCGCTCCGGGGTCAGCCGCCCCAGCCTTGCCAAGCTGGGAGGGCAGGTGTTCTGCTATATGGCCGATGAGGACGTGGCCCGCGCGGCCAAGGAGAACGGCACCACCCGGGCGGTGGCGGCCATGGAGAAGATGGCCCGGGAACAGCCGGGGGCCATTCTGGCCGTGGGCAACGCCCCCACCGCTTTGCTGGAGCTGGCCCAGCTTATCGAGGGGGGGCTGCGGCCTGCCCTGGTCATCGCGGCCCCGGTGGGCTTTGTCAACGTAGTGGAGAGCAAGGAGCGCATCTGGCAGGTGTGCCTTGCCCACCAGGTGCCCGTGATTGCCGCCATGGGGCGCAAGGGAGGCAGCGGCGTGGCCGCCGCCATCTGCAACGCCCTGCTCTATACTGCTACGGGCCGAACGGTATAAAAAAGCAGAGAACGGAAGCTTCCGTTCTCTGCTTTTTGTTTGCTCATCTTACTTCTGGGTGCCCCAGAGATCCTCGGGGTAGAGCCCCTGGGCGGTTTTCTCTGCCAGGGCGGAGACCACCATGGGCTTGTCCTCGTGGTAGGTGACTCCGTACCACTTGTCGTGGGAGCGCAGCACCTTCACCCGGGCCTTGTTCTCCTCCAGCAGCTGGGTGACTACGCTGGGCAGGAAGTACTCCCCCTTCAGGGGATTTTCGGAGAGAGCCTTGTCCAGGAAGGCGGGGAAGCGCTTCTCCGCCTCGGTGAGGAAGCTCTTGGTGAAGCCCCACAGGTTCATGGACACGATGGTGTCCCCGGGCAGGGCGGTCCAGGTCTTGCCCTCGTCCTCGGTGTAGCGGGCATTTTGTCCGTCCTTCTCAATGTGGGTGCGCTCAGTGACCTCACGGAGGTAGCCCTCCCCGTCCTCCACGCACACGCCACGGGCCACATGGCCGTTTTCGGTGACGGTGTTGCCCACCAGATAGCCCACCATGGCATACTCATAGCAGCCCTCCTGGTCGGGGTGGGAGGAGAGGTAGTCGTAGATTACCTTGAATCCCTCGGGGCCGTAGCAGTCGTCGGCGTTGATGACGGCAAAGGGCCCGTCGATGATCTTCCGGGCGGCCAGAATGGCGTGGGCGGTGCCCCAGGGCTTCACCCGGCCTTCGGGGACCGCGTAGCCATCGGGAAGGTCATTGAGGTCCTGATAGGCGTACTTTACGTCCATAACCTTAGAGAGACGGTCGCCGATGCCGGCCTTGAAGGCGTCCTCGATCTCGTGCTTGATCACAAAGACCACGGTTTCAAAGCCCGCCCGGCGGGCGTCGTAGATGGAGTAGTCGATGATCAGCTGGCCGTGGTTTCCCACCGGGTCCAGCTGCTTCAGACCGCCGTAGCGGCTGCCCATACCGGCGGCCATAACCACAAGAACAGGCTTGTTCATACTTGCGTTACCTCCTGAAATGGGGAGGGGCAAAGGCTGCCATCCGGCTCCCCATGAATGTCCTGCCATAAACGGCGAATATTATTATAATATATCCCAGCCGGCCAGGCAATAAAAAAAGGGGGATTCCTGCAAAAATCTGCCGGGACAAAGAGAAGCGGACCAATCCCGGGCCGCATTTCATTGACGAAGGGGGGCGGGACAGGTATAATAGCAAAAAACACTTGTTTTGGAGATCATGCTATGAGCGAACTGTTTGAAAAATCCATGCTCACCCTGGAACTGCCCCGGGTGCTGGAGCTGCTGGCCTCCTGCGCCGTCACCGACGAGGGGAAGGAGCGGGCCCTCAGCCTG
>CAUFAM010000260.1 GCA_959022875.1 uncultured Oscillospiraceae bacterium
CCCGGCCGAAAAATCGGCCGGGCCCGGATGGATTTTGCGCGAAAAGAGAATATAGAGAGTTGAGGTGGAGTGCAAAAAATTAGAAGACAATGCCGTTTTTCTTTTTATAGGCCACGTGGGAGATGAACTCCTGCATGAGGCCCGCCGCGGCAATGGAGGTAATGCCGGTGGGATCATACGGGGGAGAGACCTCCACCACGTCATAGCCCACGATATTCAGATCTGCCAGACCGCGCACCAGCTCCAGGGCCTGGGCGGTGGTGAAGCCGCCGGGTACGGGCGTACCGGTTCCCGGCGCATAGGCGGGATCCAGGAAGTCAATGTCGAAGGTCAGGAAGGCCTTGGCGCTGCCCACCCGCGCGCGGATGGCCTTCAGAACAGCCTCCATGCCCATCTTGTGGCACTCGTCGGCGCGCAGCACCTGGTAGCCCAGATCGGTGGAGTTGGTCAGGTCCTCCGGGCCGTACAGCCCCTCGCGGATGCCCACCTGGATGGATTTGGAGGTGTCCACCAGCCCCTCCTTCGCCGCGTGATAGAAGGGGGTGCCGTGGTTGTACGGCTTGCCGAAGTACTCGTGAATGGTGTCGTAGTGGGCGTCAAAGTGGATCAGCGCCACAGGGCCGTTTACCTTGGCGCAGGCCCGCAGCTCGGGCAGGGTGACGCTGTGGTCGCCGCCCATGGCCACTGGCACAATCCCCTTTTCAAAGAAGGGCAGCATTCCCTCTGTGATGAGCTCAAAGGACTCCTCGATATAGCCGGGCACAGACCCCAGATCGCCGTAATCCACACCGGAGCACCAGTCAAAAATACCCACATTCAGCGGGCCGTTAAAGGGCTTGGCCGCCAGGGCGGAGGCGTCGCGGATCGCGGCAGGCCCCAGGCGCGTGCCCACCCGGAAGGAGGCGCAGGTGTCGTAGGGGATGCCGACCACGGCAAAGTCGATGTCGTCGGTGGTGACCACGTGCTCCATGCGCATGAAGGTCTTTACACCGGCAAACCGGGGAGACTTCAAGGAATTCTTTGCTTTGTACTTAATCATAGCCCTTTGCTCCTTCTTCAATTGAGATCGTGCGAGGCCCGCCGGGAGCGCCCTCCGCGCGGAAACTGGACTGCGGCACCCGTTCCGCTCCGTGGGGCGCTCCTGCGGCCCTCTTCCCCCTGTATGCCCCATTCTATACCCTTGTGTTACACAAAAGTCAACCCCTGTTTTTCTTCCTTATAAAAAAGCGTCTGAGACGGCAGTAGGGCGGCGGAAGTTCCGCCGCCCTACTGCCGTTTAATAGAGCTCAGTATAGATTTTCAGCACCCGCGCCGCATCCAGAGGGACGAAGTTGTTGCCCATCAGCCGGCCCTGGGTCTCCATCACGCTCCTGGTGAACTCCTCCAGATCCGCCTCCGTCACCCCGTAGGCGTGCAGCGGCTTCTTGGGCAGAATCTGGTTCAGGAGGTCCTCCAGCCGGTCATATACCTCCGGAACCCCGCAGCCCAGCAGCTCCGCCAGATAGCGGTTCATCACCGCAAGCTCGCCGTCCTGCTTGATCTCCATGTAGTTCTTCAACACGCCGGTGAACATGGCGTAGTTGCTCTCGCCGTGGGCCACATGATACTTGCCACCCAGAGGATAGCTCAAAGCGTGGACGGCGGCGCAGCCGGCAGTTCCGAAGGCGATGCCCGCAAAGTTGGATGCCACCAGGAAGTCCTCCAGCAGCGAGAGCAGGGCCTCCCGTCCTTCGGTCGCAATCCGCTGGTAGCCCTTGATGATCATCTCGATGGCCTTGTAGCCGAACAGCTTGGTGTAGGGTGTGGCCTTGGGAGACAGGGAGGACTCCACCGCATGAACCAGAGCGTCAATGGAACTGGTGGCAAAGACACTGAAGGGCAGGCCCTCCAGCAGCTCTGGAATGAGCACCGCATGGTCGGCGTACATGGACGGACTCACCAGGCCCAGCTTGGTGCCCAGGCGGGTGCGGGCCATGATGGAGATGTTGGTCACCTCGCTGCCGGTGCCGCAGGTGGTGGGGATGATGACCAACTCCCGCTTCTTCTCCAGATTGGGGGCTTTGTCGTACAGCTCGTCCACGCCCTCGCTGTCGGAGACCGCCAGCACCTTGGCGATGTCAATGACGGTACCGCCACCGATGGCGATGACCCGGGTGCAGCCAGTCTTGGCCGCGTCGGCCAGGATGGCATCCACCATCACGTCGGTGGGCTCACCGGTGCCATACTCCTCCTGATAAATGGTATGTACCTTCAGCCCCATCTGGCCAAACCAAGGCTCATAGATGTACTTGTTGGTGAGCACTAGATCCCGCTCACCCAGCTGGAATTCCTCTGCAAATTCCAGGCAGGTCTTAAAACTGTGCAGGGAAGGCTTCAAAATCACGTCAATCACTACCTATCACCCCGTCTCTAAGCTCTATAGTTCTGATGAAATCTCCGTTCAAATTCTTCTGCCAAGCTGTCGCGTACACTGGGATGGGAGATGGAGATCAGCGCCCACGCCCGGTCCCGAAGAGTCTCCCCCTTTAAGTGGGCGATGCCGTATTCAGTGATGATGTAGTCCAC
>CAUFAM010000261.1 GCA_959022875.1 uncultured Oscillospiraceae bacterium
GGGCTGGTCGCTGTTAATATAGTCGTCCACGCTGTTCTCAATAACCTGGGTGTCCCGGGCGGGCCATGCAATGTCGCCGTTGGCGTTGGTGTCTACCTCCAGGCCGGTGCCGAACTGCTGCCAGTTGTATCCCAGGTTGGTGTGGGAGGCCTGACGGCCATACATCTCATAGTTGCCGTGGTAACCGTTGACCAGATACCCCTCCCGTCCCAGCTGCTGGGCCAGGGAGAAGTAGCAGTTGGTGCCCAGCTCCCCGGTGCGCTTCATGGTGATGGGGTTGCCGTTTTTGGGATAGAGGCCCAAAAGGGTCTGGCACTCGCCGTTGGAGGTGCTGGTGTAGTGGAGGGCGGTGTAATAGTTGTTGAACACAAAGCCCTCGTTGGCCAGCTTATAGAGAGTGGGGGTCAGCTCCGGGTCGATGGCATAGCCGGAGAAGCCCTCAATGACCAGCTGGATCACGTTATATCCCTCGAACATGCCGGTATATTCGTTCTTTTTGGTGGGGGTGACGCTGTTAAAGTAGTTGCACAGCCACTGGATGTCGCTGTTGTCCGCACTCTGGGCCTTCTGGGCCAGATCCACGTCCATCACATTGGGCGAGGTATCGATCACAGGCTCCTGTTCCCCCTGGGAGGTATCCCCTGCGTTGGAGGAGGCAGCAGAAGAGCTGCCGCCCAGCTCGCCCAGACCGCTGAAGTCGGCATCTACGTTGCGGGCAGGCTTAATGAACATGTGCTTCACGTCCAGGCGAAGCATGGTCCACATGCCCAGCTGCTCCACCTGGTCGTCAATGTTGGTATCCATCTGGTAAAGCTGCTTGGGGGTCAGATCTCCCTTCCAGGGCAGATGGATAACACCCAGCCCCACCACATGGAACACGGCTGCCGCCGCCAGAACCAGAGCGGCAAAGCGAATATCAAAGCGCTCAAAGCCCAGCAGTCTGCCGCCCAGAACACAGATGAGAATGCTGGGCAGCATGACCAGGATAATGACGGGGATGCTGGCAAAGATCGCGGACCAGATGACCTCGGAATAGTCCTCCAGCCGGTTGCCCGCAGCGGTGCCCAGGGTGCTGAGGGGGTAGTAGGACTGGAGAATCTTCTTGGCGATGATCTCCACAATATAGACCAGACTGATGAGCACCGCCAGCACGCTGGTTACAATGCGGTTGGTCAGATGATGCCAGGGCAGGGTGAACGCCCCGCAAAACAATCCCCCCGCCACACCGAACACCAGATAGACCGGCAGATAGCTCAGCGACGTTTTCATATAGATATGGAGCACCAGTTCCAGATATACCAGCAGCAGCGGGAACAACAGCACCCGCCCCAGGGTCTGGAAGGGCTCCATCTCCCGGCTGTGGCTATGAGAGGCATAGGCCCGTTTTCCATGGTAAGACATACAAAACCTCCGGACTGCATTGAAAATCCGGACCGCCTTCAACGGAACAGTCCAGGAAGTTCTTTACAATGATTTAACATCCATACTTTACCCATTTCCCCCTATCCAGTCAAGAGCTCTCTTGTGAATTTTCTTTTTCTTTTTTCTGAAAAAAACGACAGCGGAACCCTGACGGGTTCCGCTGGAAAAACCATTACAGCATGGAAAACAGATCCATCTGGCTGGTCTGGGGCATGTCGCCGAAGGCTCCGGCCTCGGTAAGCTTGTCGATATGGGTTTTGGAGACCTTGGGACAGGCGGCAGAGACCTCCTCGATGGAGATAAACCGCCGGCCCTTGCACTGCTCCGCCAGAGAGATGGCCGCCGTCTCACCAAGGCCCGCCACTGACACAAAGGGCGGGATCAGGGCCTTGGCCTGCTCATCCACGGTGAAGTTGATGGCCTGGGAGCGGTACAGGTCCATCCGGGCAAAGGTAAAGCCCCGGAGGTAAAACTCATAGCACACCTCCAGAGTGGTGAGCATGTCCTGCTCCACGGCGGAGGCCTCCTTGTCCTTGGCAATGATCTCCCGCATCTTCTGCTGGCAGACATCCATCCCCCGGCACATATACCGCTCGTCAAAGGCCTTGGCCCGGATGGAGAAGAAGGCGGCGTAGAAGGCCAGGGGGCGGTGGACCTTGAACCAGGCGATGCGGAAGGCCATCATCACGTAGGCCACCGCGTGGGCCTTGGGGAACAGGTAGGCGATCTTCTTACAGGAGCCGATGTACCACTCGGGCACCCCGTGCTCGCGCATCTCGTCCTCCGCCCCGTCGGGCAGTCCGCGCCCCTTACGCACCGCCTCCATGATCTTGAAGGAGCGCTTGGGGTCCATGCCCTTGGAGATCAAAAACAGCATAATGTCGTCACGGCAGCCGATGGCCTCGCTGACTTTGGCGGTGCCGGAGGTGATGAGGTCCTTGGCGTTGCCCAACCACACGTCGGTGCCGTGGGAGAAGCCGGACAGACGCACCAGAATATCGAACTGGTTGGGCTGAGTATCCTCCAGCATCCCCCGGACAAAGGTGGTGCCAAACTCCGGGATAGCCGTGCCGCCCGTGGGGCCCAGGATCTTGTCGTTCTCATAGCCCAGCACCTTGGAGGACTGGAAGATGGACA
>CAUFAM010000262.1 GCA_959022875.1 uncultured Oscillospiraceae bacterium
CCAGCAGAGCGAAGGGAAGGTTGCGGTAGATTCCCCAGGAGAGAGGAGCCTCAGCGCTGAGCCACTGGTTCTGGGGCATCATGCACAGGGCGATGCGTACCCCAGCCAGAGCGTATACCGCGGCAGTCAGACCGCCCCGGTCCTTAATCTGATACCGCTGCCGCCACACATAGTAGAGCAGTACATAAAAAACGGTCATGGTGACCGAGGTGATCCATTTGCCCAGCCCCAGGGGAACCGTGTAGTTTTCCAGTCCGGTGGTACACAGCGCCACAGCTCGAGGAATCAGGTGAAAGGAATCTCCAGCTCCCAGCACCACAGCCATCCAGCCAAACAGCCGGAACTGTCGGTTTCCATTGCTCCCCCGGATCATCCGCACACCGATGGTAATGACAGTCATCAGATAGACGGCATCAAATAGAGTTTCTACTATTGCTTGCATAGTTAATTCTCCTTTATGTTTGATTTTACTTGGAGGCAGTACATGTTATTGAACGCTGTTCAATTTATGGGGTAAAAAATTCCCACCCCTCAGTGGGAATTTTCATAAAGAGTCCTGCGGACAATTTCCAGTGCAGTACTGGGGTCATAATCCTGACGCAGAAGGGCGGAGAGCATCAGGGAAAACAGAACGCCTGCAAATTTCTCAGCTGTAAACATCTGACTGAACGCGTCGGAGCGAACGTTGGGATCCCGCTTCAGAACGGAACACAGGCCGTCTAAAATGTGCTGCCAGGTTTGTTCCATCCGCCGTTTTCCGTCCGGCTTATCTTCTCCCAGAAAGCCCAGGGAGTGGAGAGAGAAGAAGCCGGGATATTGCTTGCAGCCATATTCCATCCGTCCGTAGAGCCAGTTGATACAGGCCAGGGTATCTTGAAATACGGTGTTGTCTTCCGGGTGGCGAAAAATCTCAAACCAGATACTTTCCACCGTTTCGCCCACCAGTGCTGCTTTGGAATCAAAATAATTGTAGATAGACCCCACGGATACCTCACAGGCAGCGGCAACCGAGCGGATGTTGACCGCAGACCAGCCCTGCTGCCGGATGAGCTCCCGGCTGGTTTTCAAAATTTCCTCTTTTGAGGTTACCACATGATTCATTCCATCACCTCAATATGAACAGTGTTCATTATACGTTGCCGTATACCGTTTGTCAATCAAAACCAGCATGAGCAGGCCCAAAGGGCCTTCCGTCCTGCATGCTTTGCGTTCAGCCAGTCCTGCTGCTGACCGCCTGGTATTTGTTACGGCAGCTCCGACTGGGTGAGCAGGGAAAACTGATTTTTCCGGACGGTGAGCAGCCCTTCCCTGCGCAGCTTGCTCAGTTCGTTGGACAGGGCGCTGCGGTCCACCCCCAGGTAGTCGGCCAGCTGCTGGCGGTCAAAGGGAATGGAGAAGGTGAGGCTGCCCCGAAGGACCGCCTGGTCGGAGAGATAGGACATCAGCCGCCCCCGGATGGTCTTGGAGGAGGAGTAAAAAATCCGCCGGGACAGGGCCAGGTTCTTCTCGGCCGTGATGCGCAGAAGGTTTCTTAAAATCAGTTCCTGATGGGGACAGCTTTTTTCCAGCAGGGCGGAGGTACTCAGCCCCAGCAGCGCCGTGTCCTGGGAAGCTACGGCGCCCACCATCATGGGCTGGTGGGGGAGACAGGCGTAGGTCTCCCCAAAGACCTCACCAGGGGCCACATGGCCCAGAATGGTGCGGTTTCCCCAGGCGTCGTGATTTTCCACCGTGACGCCCCCGGACAGGACAAGATAGAGGCGGGTGGTGTGAGTTCCGGGCTGAAGAATGGTTTCCCCCTTGGAAAAGTGCCGCTGGGTTGCCTCCATAGCGGTCATAAGGGGTTCCAGATCTTTTGCCAGAACGCCGGAAAACAGGGGAGTGCGCAGTAAAATTTGGATGTCCATAGATCCTCCGTTTGTTGTTAAAACAACATACTTGTTGAGGCCATCCTACTATACTTAGAGCACAAAGTCAAGAAACGGAGGAATAGTTATGATTCGTCGGATCATTCACATTGACCAGGACCGCTGTAACGGCTGCGGGCTGTGTGCCCAGGCCTGCCATGAGGGAGCCATCGGTATGGTGGACGGGAAGGCCAAGCTGCTGCGGGACGACTATTGTGATGGCCTTGGGGACTGTCTGCCCGCCTGCCCCACCGGGGCCATCACCTTTGTACAGCGGGAGGCGGCCGCCTATGACGAGGCTGCCGTTCAGGCCCGCAAGAATCAGATGAAGGAGCCACTGGCCTGCGGCTGTCCGGGCAGTCAGTCCCGGGCCATTTGCCGGGAGGAGCCGGAACAGGCGGCTATGGCCACGGGCCCTGTGGCCTCGCAGCTGCGCCAGTGGCCGGTGCAGATCAAGCTGGCTCCTGTGAACGCTCCGTATTTTCAGGGGGCAAAGCTGCTGGTGGCGGCGGACTGCTCCGCCTACGCCTATGGAAACTTCCATAACGAGTTTATGCGGGGCAAGGTGACCCTTGTGGGCTGCCCAAAGCTGGACGGCGTGGATTACAGCGAGAAACTCAGCGAAATCATCCGGCAAAACGA
>CAUFAM010000263.1 GCA_959022875.1 uncultured Oscillospiraceae bacterium
CCCACCGCCCCCAGCAGCACATACACCAGCACCGCCGCACCGGCACGCTTTCCACCCAGCACATAGCCCGCCAGGTACATCACCAGCGTGCCCAGGGTAATAGGAATGGGCCCAATGGGCAGGGCGAAGGGGGCTACGGCGGAAATAACCGCCGCCATGACAGCCGTCATCACCAGGGGATAGATCGAATGGTTCGCTTTTGTCTCCATACTGCGCTCTCCTCGTAAATGTAAACTTAGTCTGATGAAAAGTATACATTTCGTCTTTTGATTTGTCAACCGTTTTTTTTAACAGTTTACTGTTGTTGCAAAAAAGGAGACGGCAGCGCCGTCTCCTTTTCGGTTTAATCTTTCACCACCGCATGAGCCAACGACCAAACGGACCATACCAGGCATCCCGCTCCAAAGATGGCACCAGCCACGATCATATACTGGTTCCAGGCCCCGATGGCAAATACATTTTCCCCCAGCATCTGGGGCACAAAGCAGGCCGCCATCCAGATTCCCCACAGGATCCAGGCCCCCTTGGTGCCAAAGCGCTGGATGATGGCCCCGCCAATGATGCCTCCGCCCAGGGCAATGGCCAGAACGGCCGGATAGTACCGCCAGTCCAGCTGAAAGCTGTTGAGAACCAGACAGTCCTCCAAAGCTCCCCAGTCTCCCGGATAGTCCACTACCCAGTGTCCCTTGCCCACCAGCCAGGCCCACAGCGGCGGGCCGAGATGCCGCTCCACCAGGGCCAGCAGGGCGGCGCCCCCCAGGGCGCACACACCTTCAAAGGCCATCAGCCCTACCGTGAGCCCCAGTGCCCGCCGCCGGGTCTGGCCAAAGCGCAGGGCCTGCTCAAAGGTCACCGTCACATGGGTCACCCCAGACAAGAGTATTAGAATCCCTGCCACGATGGGCAGTATAATGCTGCAAATCAAAATCCCGTCCCCGGGCTTTGCCAAAACCATAACACCGCCGATGACCAGCTGGATCAGAAGAAATATGCCTCCTTCCACCCCCAGGTAAAGCAGCAGGTCGTCCAGATTGAATCGAATTACTTTTTTCAACATCGGTATCACCTCACCCCATAGCCTTTGACGGTTTTCCACAGGAACCCTTCACCGGCCAGGAACACCAGCACCGCTGCACCCGTCAGGAAATAGGGAAGCCTTGTCCAAAGGCCGCGGTACTCCCCATTCACCAAAAACTCCCACAGTCCGATGTCCGTCAAGATAAACAGGACGGAACACAGGACAATCATCAGCATTACGGCCGCTATGCTGAGGGCAGTTCCCCACGCTCTGGAGCGGGCCATCACAAGGCCGCTGAGGCACCCCAGAATCAGAACCAGCACACACAGGAAGGGATAGATTCCAACCGGCAGCCCCTCACCCAGCGCCCAGCCCCACCGGTTCATCTCCGTCCAGCCGCCCAGCCGGGGCAGCGCAGACATCAGGGCCTGAATCAGCCAGCATGACGCCGCATACAGCACCATCACAGCCTGCATCCCCCAGAAGAAATCCCGGCGTTTGGCCCCGAAGGACAGGGCTAGATTCATATTGTTGGTGCAAAGGGCAAAGCCGTAGAAATAGAGGATAAAAAGCTCCATCAGAGGGAAGGCGCTATAATAGCTGCCAAACAGGTTATGGGCCCCCTGGGGCACCCCGGTGGCATAACAGCCCACCACCACAATGGCCGCAAAGCAGACAATTGCCGCTAAATTGGGCCACCAAAACTGCCCTAGAAAACGAGCGGTTTTCACCATGCTTTTCTCCCTCCCTTATTGGGCGTCTCCGTGTCCGCACAGGGCCACAAATACGTTTTGCAGATTCATGGGCACGATGTCCACATCGGCCTGGCGGGCCTGCTCCAGCTTCACCCCGCTGCCACGCACCGCCGCGGTCTTGTGCCGCCCCATCTGATGGACGGAGAGAACCTCCAGCCCGTTACATACGCGGTCCACCTCGTCCTCCCGGCCGGAGATATAGCGGAACTGGTCGATGAGCTCCTCGGTGGGGCAGTTTTCCAGAATTTTTCCCTCGTCCAGAATGATAACCTGCTCAAACACCGAGGCTGCCTCCTCAATAATATGGGTGGAGACAATAAAGGTGCGGTTTGTTTTGGAAAAGTCCTCCAGTAACAGCTGATAAAACCGCTCCCGCATGACCACGTCCAGCCCCGCCACCGGCTCATCCAGAATGGTGACCGGCGCACAGCTGGCCAGGGCGATGAGGATGGTCACCATGGACAGCTGGCCCTTGGAGAGCTGGTAAATCTTCTTTTTGGGATCCAGCTTGAACTCCTCCAAAAGCCGCTGGGCATAGGCGCCGTCCCAATGGGGATAGTAGATGGCGGCGGATTTCAGGTAGTGCTTGATCTTCAGGTTGTTGCGCCCATAAAACATGGTGGACTGCAGCTCCCGGGAAAAGCAGATGTCGTTGAGGGCCTGCTGGTTTTCCCAAACCTCCTGCCCGTTATAGGTGACCTCACCGCTGTTTCTGGTGTTCTGCGCCGTAAGGATGCCCAGCAGGGTGGTCTTGCCCGCTCCGTT
>CAUFAM010000264.1 GCA_959022875.1 uncultured Oscillospiraceae bacterium
GGCTTCTCCTCGATAGAGATGGCCTTTCCATCCTTGTCAAATTCCACCACACCAAAGGGCCGCGGATCCTCCACCCAGTAGCCGAAGACGGTGGCTCCCCGGTCGTTGGCGGCCGCCCGCTTCAGGGTTGCCCCCAGCGTGGGAGCATAAAAAATATTGTCCCCCAGAACCAGGCACACCCGGTCATTGCCCACAAACTCCTGGCCGATCAGCAGCGCGTCGGCAATGCCTCTGGCAACCGGCTGCTCAGCATAGGAAATCTTCAGGCCGTACTGCGCTCCATCGCCCAGCAGGGCCCGGAAGGTGTCGGTCTCATCAGGAGGAACAATAACCAGAATCTCAGAAATCCCCGCCTGCATTAAAATGGCGATGGGATAATAAATCAGAGGTTTATCGTAAACAGGCAGCAGGGGCTTGCACACCGGCTTGGTCATGGGGTAGAGGCGAGTACCCTTTCCAGCGGCCAGAACAATCCCTTTCATGAGGGCCTCCTTTCACGGCATAGCCGTTTCCTTTTTTCATCCTTTGTTTTGGAAAAAGGGGAGACTTTTTCCCGTCTTCCCTTTCTCTATCGTTTAAATTGTATCACGGGCAACTGGTATTTTCAAGGAAAAAAAGCAGGCCCCGCAGGACCTGCTTTCTAAAATGCATGGAGCGGCAGCACCGCCTAAGTCAGCTTTTCCGCTCAGCTGTGTACTGCTTTTTCTTCCTCCCACAGCTGCCGCACCTGTGTTCTTCCACTGGTCAGCCACTCCGGGTCGGTCAGTTCCTCCGAGGGTATATCGGTGCGGCTGCTGGCGATGCCGCTTCCTCCCCCGGAGCCATCCGGTGCAATGACCCCCTGATACCAGCCGTAGTCCTCTGGAGTTCCTCCTGCCATGACATAGTAGAAGTTTCCTTCCTTGTCCCACCAGGTATCGATATAGGGGGTAGCGGCGTCCACCTGAACGGTAATGTCCACCCGCTGGTCCCGGGCCACAAACCACAGCCGCCCATCTTCCAGAGAGACTACCAAAGGCTGCCCATTCTCATCATAACCATCGGACATATGGATCTCCCCATATCCCATTCCGCCACCGCCGCCGATAACCACCTGTCCACCACCCAGAAGATGAAAGATCCGCTCCCCATAGCTCCAGCCCACCAGCCCCAGACAGGCCGCCAGAACAGCCGCCGCCAGCAGGATTCTCCGTTTCTTCCGTGCTCCCTGGCGCAGTTGGGCGCGCACACGTTCTTTTACTCGCTCTTCATTCAAAAGGTTGGCCTCCTTCGGCTCAAATTCTTCATCCCGATACTCGTCCATCAGTCTGGAGATTTCAATCTTCTTCAAAGATATATCCCTCCTGTTCCAACCGGCGTCTAAGTTTCTCCCTGCCCCGGCGCAATCTGGTTTTGGCCGTAGACTCGTTCATTCCCATTTCCGATGCCGCCTTCTCCACCGTCTGCCCGTAATAGTAGTGGCGCACAAACAGCTCTCGGTCGTTCGGTTCAAGTCCTTCCAACGCCTCCCGTACCAGCTCTGCCGCCTCCCGGGCCTCTAACTCCCGCTGAGGACTGTCCTGAGCCAGAACCAGCACATCCTCCTCCAGCGGGAGCAGTTCCCGATGCCTGCGCAGCTGGTTTAGCGCCCGGTTTCGGGCCACTGTCCCCAGCCAGCTTTTTACCTTACCGGCACGCAGTTTTTTTCGCTCGCGCCAGGCACAGAGAAAAACATCGGCGCTCACCTCTTCCCACTCTTGGGGCTGGCCCGGCAAAATGCGGGCCACCACCGCAGCAACGTAGGCGGTATAGCGCCCCATCAGCTCCTCCAGTCCTGCGGCCTCACCTCTGCGCAGCCGCTGTAACAACTCCTGTTCGTCGATGTGTTCCACCTCCCATTGGTTTTGACGCGTCTACCCTATAAACACTGGTTTCCCCCGTTTGGTTGCATCGGAGAGAAATAAAAATCCGCCCCCTCGATCTGAGGGGGCGGAAAAGTTCAGCATTTCAATTCCAGACACGCTTAGCCCAGGGTGACCAGCAGGTCGTCGGTATTCACGGCGGTGCCCACAGCGGCGGACACGGCCTTCACGGTGCCGTCCACAGGAGCGGAGACCTCGATCTCCATCTTCATGGCCTCCAGCACCACCAGCACGTCGCCGGCCTTCACGGCCTGACCCACGGAGCACTCCACCTTGAAGATGTTGCCGGGCATGGGGCTCTTCACGGCAGTCTCACCCGCGGCCACAGCAGCAGGAGCAGCGGCGGGGGCGGCAGCAGGAGCGGGAGCAGGCGCAGGAGCCGCAGCGGGAGCGGGAGCAGCCACGGGGGCAGCCACAGGAGCCGCGGCCACGGGAGCGGCGGCCACAGGGGCGGCAGGAGCCGCACCGTCAGCAGAAGCGATAGACACCTCGTAAGCCTTACCGTCAATGGTGATGGTGTAAGTGCCGGGGCAGTTGTCCCGGGCGCCCATCACCAGGTGGGGGGGCTGATAGCTGGCAGCGAAGGGCTGGATGGGACGGGTGGTATATCCGGCACTG
>CAUFAM010000265.1 GCA_959022875.1 uncultured Oscillospiraceae bacterium
GGACTACCTCCAGTCCCTGGGGGTGGAGACGCTGTACTTCAACCCCATCTTCGAGGCGGCGGAAAACCACCGCTACGGCACTGCCGATTATAGCCGGGTGGACCCCATGCTGGGCACCAACGAGGACTTTTCCCGCCTGTGTGACGAGGCCCACAAGCGTGGCATGCGCATCATGCTGGACGGCGTGTTCAACCATACCGGCTTTGTGAGCCGCTACTTTAACGGTGACGGCTTTTATCCCGACCTGGGGGCCAGCCAGAGCTGGGACTCCCCCTACCGCCCCTGGTTCAACTTCATCCAGTGGCCCAAGAAGTATGAGAGCTGGTGGGGCATCTATTCCCTGCCCGCTGTCAACGAAAGCAATCCCGACTACCGCAACTTCATCTTTGCCGGAGAAAACAGCGTGGTGCGCCGGTGGCTGCGGGCAGGTGCGGACGGCTGGCGGCTGGACGTGGCCGACGAGCTGCCCGACGACTTTGTCCACGGCATCCACCAGGCCGCCCGGGAAGAGAAGCCCGATGCCGTGGTCATCGGCGAGGTGTGGGAGGACGGCTCCACCAAAATTGCCTATGGCGTGCGCCGCAAGCACATTCTGGGCGGCCACTGCGACGGGCTCATGAACTACCCACTGCGCAGCGCCATCCTCGCCTTCTTTACCGGCGGGGGAGGAGAGCACTTTGTGGAGAACATGGAGACCATCCGGGAGAACTATCCCCCCTTCGCCTTTTACTCTGCCATGAACTCCCTGGACACCCACGACACCCCCCGTTTTCTCACCCTCATGGGGGCCGGGGGGGAGTACCGGGACCAGTCCAAGGAGTGGCGGGCCAACTTCCGTCTCTCCCCCAAGCAGCGCCGCCGGGGCAAGGACCTGCTGCGGGCGGCCAGCCTGCTGCTGTTCTGCTTCCCCGGCTCCCCCACCATCTACTACGGGGACGAGGCGGGCATGGAGGGCTTTGAGGACCCCTTTAACCGCCAGACCTACCCCTGGGGCCACGAGGACCGGGAGCTGCTGGACTGGTACCGGGCTCTGGGCCAGGTGCGCACCAAATACCAGGCCCTGCGCCGGGGCTCCATTCGCTATGTCTACGGCAAGGGCCCCCTGCTGGCCTTTGTCCGCCGGGATGGAACGCAGCGCCTGCTGTGCGCCTTCAACGCCAGTGAAAACCCCCAGGCCATGTTCCTGGAAGGGGAGGGAACCCCCGAGGCCGTGCTGGGCCGGGCCAATGTAGAGATGGAAGACAATGGCTTTTCCATCACGGTTCCCCCTCAGGCGGGCGTACTGATGGAATTGAAATAAGCCCGCAATCCCTTGTGAGACAAGGGCCGCAACCATAGATTGACAAGCTGTAAGGGACGGATGGTAGCCACTTTCCGTCCCTTTCCCTTATACTGGAAGCACAAACAGAGGAGGTGACCGACATGACCCTGGGCCAGCGGATTCAAGAATTACGAAAGCAAAATAACCTCTCTCAGGAGGCCCTGGGGGAGAAGCTGGGGGTCTCCCGCCAGGCCATTTCCCGCTGGGAGATGGACGGAGCCGTCCCGGAAATTGACAAGCTCATTGCCATGGGCAAGCTCTTTGGAGTATCCCTCAACGACCTGCTCCAGGTGGAGACCGGTGACGCCGGGCCGGAGCCCAAGATTGTACTGGGTCTGCCCCGCCTGTGGCGGGTGGGGGTGGTGGTGCTGGCCCTGTTGACCCTCCTGTCCCTGGGCGGGACGGCCTATCTGGGCTGGCGGCTTGCCGGGGTGGAGCAACGGCTGGATACGCTCAAGATTGGGCCCACAGGACTGGACCCCAACGTCCGCCTGGTCGGGGATTTTGGTTGGGATATTCCGGGGCCCTATCAGCTGGACGTGTACCTCTCTCCCTTCCAACGGGTGGACGATTTGGAGGTTACGTTTCACTGCACCCGTATCTCCGACAGCTTTACCAAAACCTTTTCCGCCGCCAGAACGGAAACCGGACTTTTTACCGCCTCCCTCTATGTCCAGGATCTGGCCCCTTCCTATACCATTTCTGCCGTCATTTCCGACGGACGGCGAGAATTTGTCCAAAGTTTGGTAAGCGTAGACGATGCGTCCGGATACAGTTTTTCCTATGAAGTTCTCTGGACTGACCAGTTACCCTGACCCCAAAAAAGAACGGGCCGCAGCGCGTTGCTTCGCTGCGGCCCGTTTTGTTCTATACCTCAATGACCTGCCCGGAGGCCAGATACTGAAGCTGGTCTCCCATACGCTCCTTCAAGTAACAGAAGGGCTCCTGCCCCGTACAGTGGCAGGTATAGTAGGCCGCCTTGTGCTCCCGTAGCACCTGGGCCGCCTGATCCAGGACGGGGTTGCCCTGGGGGGTGACCTCCTGCTTCATAAAGTGGAAGCCCCCGATGAGCACGTCGGGCTCCAGCCAGTCCATGATGTTCAAAATTCCCTTGTGGGAACAGCCGCTGATGAGCACTTTCTTTTTATTCTCCCGGATCATCAGGTACTGCGCGTGTAGAAACCGGTCCGTGT
>CAUFAM010000266.1 GCA_959022875.1 uncultured Oscillospiraceae bacterium
CCCTGCTCACCACCCCGGTGGTGCGCTCCCTGGCCTTCCGGGTGGGCGCGGTGGACGTGCCCAAGGACAGCCGTAGAATGCACGACCACCCCATCCCCCGCATGGGCGGCCTTGCCATCTTCTTCGGCTTTATGCTCAGCGTACTCATCTTCCTGCCTCTCACCAACCAGCTGCGGGGTATGCTTCTGGGCGGGGTCATCATTGTCATCCTGGGCATTTTTGACGACATCTACGCCCTGCCCGCCGTCCCCAAGTTCCTGGTGCAGATTGGCGCGGCCCTCATCGCCGTGCTGGCGGGCAACAAGATCCTGGTGCTGTCCAACCCCAACGTCTTCAGCTCCGACCCCTTCTGGGTGCTGGGAATCTTCTCCATCCCCATCACGGTGTTCTGGATCGTGGGCATCACCAACGCGGTCAACCTCATTGACGGTCTGGACGGACTGGCCTGCGGCGTGTCCACCATCAGCTCCATGACCCTGCTGGTGATCGCCCTCATCGTCTCCGAGCCGGAGACTGCCGTGCTCACCGCCGCCCTGGCGGGGGGCTGCATCGGCTTTCTCCCCTACAACCTGAACCCCGCCAAGATTTTTATGGGCGACACCGGCTCCACCTTCCTGGGCTTTATCCTGGCAGTGGTATCCATCCAGGGACTGTTTAAATTCTACGCCATCATCTCCTTTGCCGTCCCCTTCCTCATGCTGGGCCTGCCCATTTTCGACACTTCCTTTGCCATCGTCCGCCGTCTGGCCAAGGGCCAGTCCCCCATGACCCCCGACCGGGGTCACATCCATCACCGGCTCATCGACATGGGCTTCTCTCAGAAGCAGGCGGTAGCTACCCTCTATGTGATCAGCGCCATTTTGGGTCTTAGTGCCGTGGTGCTCACCACCATCGGCGTGGTGAAGGCCATGTTCTTCCTGGCCGCTCTCTTTGCCGCCGGGGGTGTGGCCGCCATGCTCTTCCTGAACCACAACCGTCCCGAAGGGCCCTCCGGCAAGGACGGCCGCAAGGACAGCCGGAGACATAAGGGCACCCAGATTGCCGGCAACGACAACTTCTTTGGCGAGGAGGACAAATCCGACAAATGAACAAGATTAAAGTCATGACCATTTTCGGCACCCGGCCCGAGGCCATCAAAATGGCCCCCCTGGCTCTGGAGCTGGGAAAGCGTCCCGAGTTCGAGGCCCTGTGCTGCGTCACCGCCCAGCACCGGGAAATGCTGGACAGCGTGCTGGATATTTTTAAGCTCAAGCCCGACTATGACCTGAACATCATGCAGCCCCGGCAGACCCTCTCCACCATCACCTCCAAGTGCCTGCTGGGCGTGGAGGAGGTGCTCAACGAGGCCAAGCCCGACCTGGTGCTGGTCCACGGCGACACCTCCACCACCTTCGCCGGGGCCCTGGCCGCCTTCTACACCCACACCGCCGTGGGCCACGTGGAGGCGGGCCTTCGCACCTACGACAAGTGGTCCCCCTTCCCCGAGGAGATGAACCGGAAGATGGTGGGCGCTATCGCCGACCTGCACTTCTGCCCCACGGTGGCCAACCGGGACAATCTGGCCCGGGAGAACATCACCAAGGGAGTCTTCCTCACGGGCAACACCGTCATTGATGCCCTCCAGACCACTGTTGTAAAGGAATTTACCTTTGCGGAGGATATCCTGAATCAGCTGGATTATGACAACCGCAAGGTGATTCTGGTCACCTGCCACCGCCGGGAAAATTACGGCCAGCCCATGACCAACATCATGACCGCCCTGCGCCGCATCGCCGACGCCTTCCCTGAGGTGGAGTTCATCTATCCCGTCCACCTCTCCCCGGTGGTGCAGGAGGCGGCCCATAAATATCTGGACGGCCATCCCCGCATTCACCTTATCGCCCCTCTGGCGGTAGACGAGATGCACAACCTCATGGCCCGCTGCCACCTGGTGATGACCGACTCCGGCGGTCTTCAGGAGGAGGCTCCCGCCCTGGGCAAGCCCGTGCTTGTCCTGCGCAAGGAGACCGAGCGGCCCGAGGCTGTGGCCGCGGGCACTGTCCGTCTTGCGGGCGTGGAGGAGGAGGACATCTTCTCCATGGCCTCGGAGCTTCTCTCCAACCAGGCTGAATATGACAAAATGGCCCACGCCGTCAACCCCTACGGAGACGGCCAGGCCTGCCGCCGCATCGCCGACGCCATTGCCTGGCACTTCGGCCTGCGGGAGACTGCCCCGGAACCCTTTGGGGCACAATAAAACCACGAACCAGAAAAGGGGGTGAAGGGGTGGACCAGAAAAACCGGCAGATCATCGTGGCGGCCATCATCGTGATCATTGCGCTGGCTATGTTCACCAGCTTCGGCCGCAGCCTCTTCGCCCTGAGCACTCCGGAGGTCATTCTTCCCTCCTCCAGCGCCGGCACCGGCGACTCCGCCGGTTCTCTGTCGGGCTCTGGGCCGTACCAAGCGGTGGCGGTCACCCCCGAGACGGTGGGCAGCGTGGTGGCCACCCTGGCCCGCCCGGAGAGTT